>DASTCC010000504.1:0-3153 GCA_035711465.1 Vicinamibacterales bacterium | reverse complement strand
CCACCGCGGCCTGGTGCCGCTCAGCCTGGCGATCGCGCTGATTCGAAGGGAAGCCGAGCGCCACGGCATCGCGTATTTGGTGGGCCAGATGTATCTGAAGGGCTTCGATTGACGACGGGCCTCATGCGTCCCCGGGGGTCGGAGTGGGGTCGGAGTGGGGTCGGAGCAGGGTCGGAGTGGGGTCGCTCGCCGCGTCACCCGTCGTCATCTGTCATTTGTCCAACATTGTTGGTATCATGCGCTGCCATATGCTCCACGCCATTCTTCGCTGGCTGACCGATGCAGCGCTCGCCGATGCGATGGTCGGCGATTTGGAAGAACAGCGCCGGCAGCGGCATCGCCGATCGAAAGCCGGCGCATGGCTCTGGTACGTCCGGGCTGCGGCAGCGTTGACTGCGTCGCTGGCGCTGCGACGCGCCCTCGAAGCGCTGTCGTCAGTCGGGCGGCAGCGCCTCGGCGTCGCCGGCCTGGCCGGTGAAATCGCGCAGGCGCTGCGCAGTCTGCGCCGAACGCCGGCGTCCACGGCGGTCATCATCGCCACGCTCGGACTTGGCGTCGGCCTGAACGCGGCCATCTTCAGCGTCGTGCATGGCGTGCTGTTCGAGCCGCTGCCGTTCGACTCACCCGAGCGTGTCGTCATCGTGCAGGGGCAGACAGGCGGCCGCGACGCGCAGTCGTACGGCACGTCGTTGATCGACTTCCGCGATCTTCAGCGCGGTCAACGCACGTTCGAGTCACTGGCGACGAGCGCGTACTGGACCTTGACCCTGACCGGTACGGAGACGCCGCTTCGGCTCGTCGGCGCGCGCGTCAGCGGCGAGTTCTTCGGGCTTCTCGGCGCTCGGCCGCTGCTCGGCCGGACCGTCGAGCCGGCTGACGATCGAGCCGGTGCGGAAGAGGTCGCGCTGCTCAGCCACCGTCTCTGGCGGCAGCAGTTCGGCGGCGATCCGGCGATCGTCGGGCGCGAGATGCGGCTCAACGGCGTCCGCGCCCGCGTCATCGGCGTGATGCCGGCGTCGTTTCGATTCCCTGCGGAGGATGTCGAGTTGTGGCTCGCCATGCGCGGCGAGCTGGAAGGCGTGCCGCGCAATAGCCGCTTCCTGCTGACGATCGGACGGCTGAAACCGGGGGTGACGACCGCGTCGGCCGAAGCCGACCTGCGCGCCCTGGCCGGGGGGCTGGCGGCCGCGTTCCCTGATTCGAACAAGGACTGGATGCCGGTCGTGACGGCCGCGCTCCCGGCGCTCACGCAGCAGGCGCGGCCGCGGCTGCTGCTGCTCTTTGCCGGCGTCGTCGTCGTCCTTCTTGTCGCGTGCGTGAACGTCGCGGCGCTGATCGGATCGCGCGGCGCGGCGCGAGCGCGGGAATTCGCCGTGCGATCCGCGCTCGGCGCCGGCCGCATGCGACTGCTGCGTGTCACCTTTCTCGAAAGCGCGTGGCTGTGTGCCGCGGGCCTGCTGCTTGGCGTCGCGATTGCGGCGCCCGCAATCGGATGGCTGCGCTCGATCGCACCGCAAGACATTCCGCGTCTCGACGACGTCTCGCTCAGCTGGACGGTGATCGCCTGGGCGGCCGCGGCGATGACCGTGTTCGCGATCGCGGGCGCGATCGCGCCGCTCGTCCAGCGCGATCGCGCCGGTCTCGAGCGCCTGCGTGGATCGGCCGTCGCCGGCAGCATGGCTGGCTGGGGACGCCGCGGGCTCGTCGCCGCGGGGCTGCTGGTGCGAAGCTTCACGCGGGTGCTGGCCGTCGATCCAGGATTCGATGCCGCGAACGTCGCCATGATGCGGGTGTTCCTCACGCCGCCGACCTATCGCAGCCTCGAATCGCAGCGCGACTTCGTGGCGCGCGCGGTCGATCATCTCAACGCCATGCCTGGCGTGACAGGCGCGGCCGCGGTCAGCGAGCCGCCGTTCGACGACAACGGCAGCGGCACCTCGCTCGAGATCGGCGTCGAGGGGGAGACGTACGCGCCGGGATCGCGGCCGCAGGCGCGCTACCGCGCGACGAGTTCGGACTACTTCCGCGTCATGGGCATGCGCCTCCTGGATGGCCAGGGCTTCACCAACGCGGATCGTGAAGGCACGACGCCGGTCGTGGTGATCAACCGCACGATGGCGGAGCGCCTCTGGCCGGCCCGCCGGGCGGTGGGGCAGCGTCTCGAATTCGCCGACGGACGCAACGCCGGCTGGCAGACGGTGATTGGCGTCGTCAACGACGTCGCCACCGACGGTCTCGAGGTGCGCGAACCGCCGACCGTTTACGCGCCGTTCCGGCAGCGGACGCTGCCGTTCCTGCGATGGATGACGTTCGTCGTCCGCACCGACGGCGACGTCGACGCCGGGCTCGCCGCGATTCGCCGGCGCCTCCAGGAAGTCGATCCCAATCAACCGCTGTACGGCGTGACGACGATGGCGACGGTGATGCGGCGATCGATGGCCGAGCGGCGGTTCTCGTTGTCGCTGATGACCGCATTCGCCGCGCTCACGGTGCTGCTCGCGGCGATTGGGTTGTACGGCGCGCTGGCCCAGGCCGTCTCTCGACGTGTCCGCGAGATCGGCGTCCGTCTCGCCGTCGGCGCGCGGCCATCGGAGGTGTTCCGGCTCGTCGTCACCGACGGCCTCGGCGTCGTCGGTGTCGGCATCGCGAGCGGCGCGCTCCTGTCGTGGCTGGCGTCGGCGCGTATCGAGAGCCTGCTCTTCGGCGTGCCGGGCCGCGACGCGGTAACCTACGCGACGATCACCGTGATTCTGATCGCGGCGGGTCTGGCGGCCTGCATCGTGCCGGCGGCGCGCGCAAGTCGGATCGACCCGGTGAGAGCGCTCAGAGCGGAGTAGACAGCCATGCTCGTCCGACTGCTGCGCTGGCTGAGCGACGCGTCATGCGCCAACGCCATCGTTGGTGATCTCGACGAGGAACGGGCGCGACGGACGCGCGTCAGCACGCTGACGGCGACCGTCTGGTTCTGGCGATCGGGTATCGGCATCGCGGTCTACTTCGCGGCGCGTCGCATCGCCGACGCCGTGTCGGCTGGAGCCCGCGCGATCACTGGTTGGAGCAACACTCCGCAGGAGCTCGGGCAGTCGGTTCGCGCCCTGCGCCGCACGCCGTGGTACAGCGCCACCGTCGTCGGCGTCATCGCGCTCACGATGA
>DASTCC010000503.1:0-3919 GCA_035711465.1 Vicinamibacterales bacterium | reverse complement strand
CCTCGTCGGCGTAGAATCGCTGGCAGAGTCCTTCGACGTAGCTGTCGAAGTCGTGCTCATCGAGGATCTGATTCAGCCGCGTAGAGAAGGGGTGCGCAGCGCTCCGCGGCAGGTCGGTGGTCGCCACCCACATCGACGTCTGCGTCGCGCGTCGTCGTCGTTTGCCCATCGCCATCGCGTGACCGCGTAGTACGCAGAATCAGTCGTGTCGATCCCAAGTCGGGATGAAAGTCAGTTCGCCCCTGCACGTATGGAGGTCGCGATGAAACAGCCGCTAATTGTCGGCGGGACCGCCGGCGCCGCCCTGAGCGCGTGGAGTCTGGTGACGATGCTGCAGCCCGTCTCGTACCTGACGTGGGATGTTGGTCGCAGCATCCTCTTTGTCGCGTTCATGGTCGCGCTCACCTTGCTCGGCGCGTCGCGCGCCCGGTCATCGGCCGTGGCGACCTTCGGTGCGGTGGCGACGGCCTGCCTCGCCGCCGCCGGGGTGACGCTGGCGAGTTACGCTCTCTCGACCGGGTACTTCGCTCAGTGGATCGTACAACTGCCAGAATACCTGCGCGATTACACGTACCACGGTTACACATCGCCAGCCCCGTACTTGTCCACCAACTACGCTGACCTGCTCGGACTACAGGTCTTCTCGTGGGCCATTACGGTACTCGCGTTGCTCGTGGTCACCGGAACCGCAGGGCTGTGGTTGGGCCGGTGCTGGCCGAGTTCTCAGGCGGCCTGACAACGTGGTCGCGTCGCAAGGACAGGCTGCCGTGCCGCCACTGCGCTCAGCCCGTTTCACCACGGGCTGCTAGGACGCCGATGCGACGGCCGCTGGCGCCCAGTGGTGCAGCTCGCGGCTCACCAGCCGGGCGAGCGCGCGCGTCCAGGCGGGATGCAGGTTCAAGCAGGGAATCCGGTGGAACGACGCGCCGCCAGCGTCGAGGAACGCTTCACGCGCGGTGAGGCCGATCTCTTCCAGCGTCTCGAGGCAGTCGGCGACGAAGCCCGGGCACATCACCGCGACGCGCTCGCGGCGGGCCGCGCAGTCGCGCAGCGTGACGTCGGTATAGGGCTCCAGCCAGGGTTCGCGGCCGAAGCGCGACTGGAACGTCAGCATCACGCGCTCGCGCGGCAGGCCGAGCGCCGCGGTCAGCCGGTCGGCGGTCACCGCGCATTGCGCCGCGTACGGATCGCCGGCCGTGACATAGCGCTTCGGCAGGCCGTGAAAACTGAGCAGGTAGCGATCGAACTCGATGCCGGTGGCGCCGATCGACGCCTTCGCGACGGCCGCCAGCGCCTCGATGTACCCCTCGTCGTCGAAGTAGGGCGGCACGACGCGCAGGGGCAGCACCGTGCGCCGACGGCCGGCTTCTTCGTAGAGCTGCTGCAGGCTGGACCCGGTCGTCGCGCCCGCGTACTGAGGGTAGAGCGGCACCGCGAGCACTCGATCGACACCCTCGCGTTCGAACTCGTCGAGCACTTCGGCTATTGAAGGCCGGCCGTAGCGCATCGCGACGCGCACGACGACGCCGTGATGCGACGCGGCGAGATCATCGGCGAGCGCTTTGGCCTGCCGATCCGTGGTCACTGCCAGCGGCGATCCTTCCGAGGTCCAGACCTTCGCGTAGAGCTTGGCCGAGGCCGCCGGCCGGGTCCGCAGGACGCGTCCGTGGAGGATCGGCCACCACATCGCGCGCGGCAGGTCGATGACGCGGCGGTCCCAGAGAAACTCGCCGAGATAGCGCCGCAGCGCTTCCGGCGTCGGCGCGGACGGCGTGCCGAGTTGCAGGAGTACGACGCCGACACGCGGCGTCGCAAACGAGGTGCCCACAGGCCGAGCGTAGAGAAGCGGGTCGCCGGCGCCAAACGTCCGGACAAAACCATGACAATCGCGATCGCCGCGGTTCATAAGATCTCGACGTGCGTTTGCAGTTGCTCCACGGCGCGCCGGGATCGCTGCCGGCGTCGCCCGATCTCGCCGTCTGGCGGACGTGCGTGCGCGAGATCGGCTTCCTCGATGCCTTCGACGACGTCGAGGTCCCGGCTGGCGTCGATCGCGTCGAGGATGCCGACGCCTACGCGCTGCTGCTCGAAGTGGTCTGCGGTCTGCAATCGCCGCTGCCAGGTGAGACCCAGGTGATGGGGCAGTTCAAGCAGTTCGTGAGCGCTCTCGGGCCCGAGGGCGATCGCGTTCGCCGGGTCGCACAGCGGGTGCTGACCGATGCGCGCGAGATTCGCACCGTTCATCTGCAGGGTCTCGGCGCCCGCGCCTACGGCAGCCTGGTGCGGCAGTACGTGCGCGGATCCGCGGTCGCCGCGATCGTCGGGACGGGCGCGCTGGCGCAGGAGATCGCGCCGGCCGTGGCCGACGTGGCCGAGGTCCAGACGTGGGACCGGGCCGCGCAGGCGGCCGCCGGCAGCCAGCCGCGAACGACGGCCTCGAGCGTGTTGATCGTCGCCGCGCCGGTCGGCGCCGACGTGATCGCGCGGGTGGCCGCGGTGTATACCGATCTGCGCGCGCTGATCGATCTGCGCGGTGGGCCGGAGGCCGATCTGCCGCGGCTTCTCGTGCCCGTCGTGACGCTGTCCGATCTGTTTCGCGCGTCGCGGCAGGCGAGCGACCGCGCCGCGGTGCGCATCGCGGCCGCGCGCCGCGACATTCAAGCCCGGAGTCAGGCGCTCGCGCATCGCGACGAGCTGCATCCGTTCGGCTGGGACGACCTGTGCGCCTGACGCTGCTCAGCCGCGCGAGCGATCTCGCCCGCATCCAGACCGCGATCGTCGCCGACGTCCTGACGCGCACCCTCGGCGCCGAGATCGTCTCGACCGTCCGCGCCGCCGCGGGCGATCGCGATCAGCAGACGCCGCTGGCGGCGATGCCCGATAAAGGCGCGTTCACGGCCGATCTGTCCGATGCGCTCGCGGACGGCGCGGCGGATCTCGTCGTCCACTCGTGGAAGGATCTGCCGCTGGAGCCGCGACCCGACACCGTCATCGCCGCGACGCTCGAGCGTGCCGATCCGCGCGACCTTCTGTTGATCCGGCGCGACGTCATCGCCGATCGCCCACCGCTGATTCGGATTCTGACGTCGTCGCCGCGGCGGGCCTGGCTGCTCGAACGCGCCGTGTCCTCGTTCCTGCCCTGGCCGATCGAGTCGTTGCAGGCCGTGCCCGTGCGCGGCAACGTGCCGACCCGGCTGCGCAAGCTCCTGGATGGTCCCGCGCACGGACTCCTGGTCGCCAAAGCGGCGATCGATCGGTTGCTCGATCCCACGCATCCCTTCGATGAGCCGCGGCGCGCCGTTCGGGAGGCCATCGATCGCTGTGCGTGGATGGTGCTGCCGATCTCCGCCTGTCCCACCGCGCCTGCGCAGGGCGCGCTGGCAATCGAGGTCGCTCGGCGCCGCGCCGATCTCGTCGACGCGCTCGCCGCCGTGTCGCACGCGCCGACGTGGCGTGCCGTCGTCGCGGAACGCGCGGTGCTGGCCGAATACGGCGGCGGCTGCCATCTGGCGCTCGGCGCGACCTGTCTTACTCGCGACTTTGGCGATGTGATTGCCGTGCGCGGGCGGCGGCCCGACGGCGCCGAGGAATCGCGCTGGGCGCTCGCGAGCGCGCGTCCATCGCCGCCGCGGATCCCGGCGCGCGCCGTGTGGCCGCGGCCCGAGGAACGCGATCGTGCCCTCCGGCGTCCGCTCGACGTGCATGCGCCGTCGCGCGATCGCGGCTTGTGGGTGACGCGTGCCGACGCGCTGCCGTCGGCATGGCCCGTTTCAGAAGACCAGCCCGTGTGGGCGGCCGGCGTGCGCACGTGGGCAAAGCTCGCGGCGCGCGGGGTGTGGGTGCACGGCTGCGCGGATGGCCTCGGCGATCGTGAAGCGCCGGCGGTCGATCGCGTCGCCGGCCGCCCGGTGGCGTGGCA
>DASTCC010000502.1:0-4752 GCA_035711465.1 Vicinamibacterales bacterium | reverse complement strand
GGTCGACGGCTGCCCTGAGCATCGCTTCGACGCCGGCGCGCACCGGTGACATCTCGAGGGCGCGGATCGGAGCGTCTCCGGCGGTGCGCTGATACAGCTGGATGACCTCGAGGAAGAGGTCCTCCTTCGATCCGAAGGCCGCGTAGAAGCTCGGCGGCGTGATGCCGCCCATGGCGCGAAGGAGCTCGTCGAGACTCGCTCCGTCGTACCCTCGCGTCCAGAACACGTTCATGGCGCTCCGCAGTGCCTCGTCGCGGTCGAAGCTGCGGGGGCGACCCCGTAATGCCATAAAACACTCCTTGTGTAGCTGGCACTATATAAAGCCTTGACGGGCGAAGCCAGCCACTGTAATCTGTACCGCCCACTACAGAAATACCACTGCGCCGACCGCTGCGTCTATTTCTGTAGCAATCACTATACATCTAGGTACGGCACCATATGACGAACCCCATCACCGGACTGGAGACGGCGCGCTCGCGCGTCTTCCTTCCATTCGCGCAGTGGATCATCGCCCACCGCACGCTCGTGGTCGTGGCCATCCTGGCAGTGACCGGCTTCCTCGCGAGCAACCTCGGACGCCTCGAGGTCGACTCGAACCCCAAGCTGTGGGCGCCGCAGCAGCACCCCTACGTCGAGACCACGAATCTGCTGGAGGAGATCTTCGGCGGCAGGAACCTGACCGTCATCGGCATCGTGCCGAGAGACGGCGACATCTTCCAGCCGCACGTGCTCGCCAAGGTCGAACGCATTCAGCGCGCGCTCGAGCTCAGGCCAGAGGCCGTCCGCCACAACATCCTCAGTGTTGCCGCCGCCAAGGTGAAACACGTCGCCGGCGGCGCCGAGGGCATGACCGTGCGGCCGATGATGGAGGCGGTCCCGCGAACCGCCGAGGAGATCGCACGGCTGCGCGCCGCCGTCGCCTCGATGCCGATCTACATCAACGCCCTCGTCTCACCTGACAGCCGCGCCGTGGCCGTCGTCGCCGACTTCAAGCAGGACGAGCGCACGCCGAACTTCATCGCCCTCACCGCCGGCCTGCGCGAGATCGTCGAGCGCGAGCGCGACGACCGCGTCGACATCTACCTCGGCGGCCTGCCGATCATCGGCGAGGCCGCCGACCGGCAGTTCATGAAGATGCCGCTGTTCTTCGGCGCCGCGCTCGTCATCGTCATGCTCGTGCAGTACTGGTCGTTCCGAAGCCTGCAGGGGATGCTGCTGCCGATGCTGACCGGCATCCTCAGCGTGATCTGGAGCCTCGGCCTGATGGGCCTGCTCGGCGTCCATCTCGATCCGCTGAACACGACGACGCCGATTCTCGTGCTCGCCGTGGCGGCGGGCCACGCGATTCAGATTCTCAAGCGCTACTACGAGGAGTTCGCGCGGCTGCGGCGCGACGGCCTGTCTCCCCGGGACGCCAATCGCGAGGCGGTGATCGAGTCGATCGTCCGCGTCGGCCCGGTGATGATCGTCGCCGGCCTGATCGCCATCATCACCTTCTTCTCGCTGGTCAGCACCGGCATCCCGATGGTTCAGCACTTCGGCGTTTTCGCCGGCTGCGGCGTGCTGGCGACGATGGCGATCGAGATGACCGTGATTCCGGCGGTGCGGACGATGTTGCGGCCGCCGCGCCAGCAGGAGGCCGATCGCGAGCAGCGCCCCGGCGTGCTCGATCGTTTCCTCGTCGCCGTCGCCGACCACCTCGTCGGCGGCCGCGCCCGCTGGATCGTCGCCGGCGGCCTGGCCGCGCTCCTGGCGGTCGGCGCCGGTGTCGTCCGCCTTCGCATCGACAACAATTTCAAGCTCTATCACCGGCCTGACAGCGAGCTCCGCGTGCACGACCGGGTACTCAACCAGACGTTCGCGGGAACGAACTCGGTGCAGTTCCTGATCCAGACGGCCGAGGCCGACGGCATCAAAGATCCGCGCGTCCTCCAGGGGATGGCCAGGCTGCAGGCGTTCCTCGAGACTCAAACCGACGTCGGCAAGACGCAGTCGCTCGTCGATCTGATCAAGCGCATGAATCAGGCGATGCACGGCGACGACCCGTCGTTCTACGCCATCCCGGAGAGCCGGGATCTCGTCGCGCAGTACCTGTTTCTCTATTCGCTCTCCGGCGATCCGCAGGACTTCGAGAACTTCGTCGACAGCGACTACCGCCGCGCCACGGTGTGGACGTTCGTCAAGAACGACAGCACGACGCACGCCGAGACGATCGCCCGGAACGCGCGCGCGATCATCGCCGAGAGCTTTCCCCCGGGCGTCGAAGTGCAGATGGGCGGCAGCCTCCCGCAGCTCATCGCGCTCAACGACGTCATCATCGGCGACAAGTTCCGCAACATGGCGCAGATGGCGGTCGTCGTCTTCGTCCTCGGCGCCGCGATCCTGCGCTCCTTCGTCGGCGGCCTGTTCGTGGTCACACCGTTGTTCGCGGTGATGCTCGCCAACTTCGGCCTGATGGGATGGCTGCGGACCCCGCTCGACATCACCGCGATGACGACGGCGGCGATGGCGATCGGCATCGGCGCCGACTACGAGATCTATCTGCTGTTCCGGTTCAAGGAGGAGCTCGCCCGCACCGGCAGCGTGCTAGCGGCGACGCGCGTCTCGATGCTGACCTCCGGCAAAGCGATTCTGCTCGTCGCCATCTCGATTGCCAGCGGCTACGCCGTCCTCCAGGCCTCGGACTTCGCCTTCTACAACACCCTGTCGAACATGGTCACGGCGACGATGGCGATCAGCGCGTTCTTCGCGCTGTTCTTCCTGCGGGCGTTGATGATGCTGTTCAAGCCGCGTTTCGTCTTCGGCGCCAGCCGCGACGCGATGTTCGCCGGCGCGGCGCCGAGCGGAGGTGGCCGATGACCCGCCTCGCCGCCACCGTCATCGCCGCGATGACGCTCGCGGCCACCACCGCGGGCCAGCGCGACCAGGTGACCGCGCGCGACGTCATGGAGAAGAACTTCTTCGCGACCAAGGTCAGCTCGCTGCGCGTCGAGTCGACGATGGTCCTGATCAACCCGCGCGGCCAGCAGCGCGCGCGGCGCAACACGGCGCTGATCAAGCTGCAGGCCAACGGCATCGACTCGAAGTTCCTCCTCCGGTTCAGCACCCCGGCCGACATCAAGGGCACCGGCGTGCTGCAGATCGAGCACAGCGACGGCGACGACGACCTCTGGATCTACCTGCCGGCACTCAAGAAGAGCCGGCGGCTGGTCGCCAACAACAAGAAGGACAGCTTCGCCGGATCCGACTTCGCCTACGGCGATATCGCGCTGCCCAAGGTGGATTCCTACCGCCACACGCTGCTGCGCTCCGAGAAGATCGACGCCTTCGACTGCTACGTGATCGAATCGACGCCCGCGAGCGATGCGATCAAGGCGAACAGCGGCTACGGCAGGAAGATCACCTGGGTCCGGGCGGACAACTTCGTCGAGGCGAAGGTCGAGTACTACGACCTCGCCGGCAGGTTGTTGAAAACGCAGATCACCGGCCGCCACCAGCTGATCGAACCGGACAAAGGACGATGGTTCGCCCTCTATCGGGAGATGACGAACCATCAGAGCGGACACCGCACGACGATCGACGCCTCCAGCGTCGAGGCGGTGGCCGTCCCGGACGACATGTTCACGACCCGCTATCTCGAACGGGAGTGAAGGGTGCCGCCGTTCGCCCGTGTCGTCGCTCGCGTCGCCGGCGGTCTGCTCGTAATCACGCTGACGTGCGCCGTCGCGCGGGCTCAGCAGCCGGAGGCCGAATCAGGACGAGGTGCTCTCGAAAGAGCCGGCATCTCCGGCTCGATTCGTGCCGGCTACTGGACCTCGACGCGCGATCTCGACGCCGAAGATCACGTCGTCACCGGCGCCATCTGGCTCAAAGCGGCGCGGCCTGTTACGAACCGCCTGTCTTTTCTGATCGACTCGTGGACGACCGCGAGACGACCGAGCCGGGATGCGACCGGCGAGGTCCGCGAAGCGTTCGTCGACGTCCAGCTCGGCCGGCTCGATCTGCGCGCCGGCCGCCAGATCGTCGCCTGGGGCCGCGCCGATGGCATCAACCCCACCGACAATCTCACCGGCGAAGATCTGACGCTGCTCTTTCCAGACGATGACGATCGCCGGCTGGGAGCGGCGGCCGTCCGCGCCAGTTACTACGTCGCCGGACTCTCACTGAGCGGCTTCTGGCTGCCGGAGTTCAGCGGCCATCGCTTTCCGTTGCCACCGCCGCCGGCCGGAGTCACGTACCACTCCGACCGTCCCGAATGGCCAGGCGATCAATGGGCGGTCCGCCTCGAACGGACCGGCGGCGCGATGGACTGGTCGCTCTCGTACTTCCGCGGCCTCGATCTGTTCCCGGATCTCGCGCCCGGCGAAATCGCCGAAGGCCCGAGCACGATCGACGTCGTGCGCGTGTCGCATCCTCGCGTCCGAATCCTCGGCGCGGACATCGCCGCCAACGTCGGACGATTTGGTCTGCGCGCCGAAGCGGCCTTCACCGACACCGAAGACGCGACCGGCAGCGACCCCTTCACGAAGAATCCGTTCCTCTTCGTCGTCGTCGGCGCCGACCGGACGTTTCGCGAGGACCTCAACCTCAACGTGCAGTACCTGATCCGCATCGTCATCGACCACCAGCCAGTGCCGGCGGATGACGGCTCGTTCGCTGCCGACGTGGCCGCGCAGCAGGCGATTCTGAACAGCCAGATCAGGCGCGTGCAGCACGGCATGTCGTTTCGCGCCGGCTACACCGCGCTGCGTG
>DASTCC010000501.1:0-2250 GCA_035711465.1 Vicinamibacterales bacterium | reverse complement strand
CGAGCGAAGCGGCATCGCTTCGCGAGTCGAAGGGCCGTCGTCGCGTCGCCGTGGGAGGCGGGTTGACGATCCTCATGATTCATCGGCCTCGGGCCGATTCAGTTCTTCGACGATGGCCGCAAGCCGGCGCCGGCAGGTCCTGAGGTTGTTCTCCGAGTCGAAGAAGTCCAGGCCCTCAAAGTGCGCGATACATTGACCGTAGTCTCTGGCCGCGCTGGCGAGTTGTTGGGCCCGCTCGTCGCCGCCGAGGCTCACGGCGGCCGCTCGCGTGCGATCGGCGCGAAATCGATACGCGTCGCCGATCTGCGCCTGTTCGCGAGGGCCAGGCTGATAGCCGCGTTGTTCGGCTTCCTTGATCGCGTCGATGAGCGGCTCGACTTCCCGCAACGAATACGCATAGGTACGTGCGAGGCCGAGGTAGGGATCGGGTGCTTGCGGATCCAGCCGGGCGCTCTCCCGAAAGCTACGGACGGCTTCTTCGAATCCCGCTCGATCGCGCGCGGCAATGCGCGCGAGGTGCGCATCGATATACGCGCGCTTCGCCCTGATCGCGGACCGTGACGACAGTTCCTGCGCGAAGGCGATGTAGTCGCGCGCCTGGGTCCATTCCACCTCCGACACGCTGGTCGACCCGGTTCGGAACTCGAGGATCGCGCGATCGGCGAGCGCCACCATGCGATCCCGCAGCGGGACCCGTACCTGCCCGGCGCCGAGGCCCAACGGACCCGTCGACGCGATGCGCCGGTATTCCGACCTGATCTCCGGGACCTGCCCGGCTTCGATCGCGTCGAGGCGCTCGCGAAGACGGTCGGCACGAGCCAACCCGACACACTCGCGCGTCACCATCGAGAACAGGACAAACATCACCGCGAAGCGCAGCAGCGTCCGGGCCCGAGATCGCTTTTTCACGGTCTTGGCTGGCGGCGGCGCAATCGCCTCGGTCGCGATCGTCGGCGGCGTGCGCGGCAGCGCTTCGGTCGGGACCGACTGGCTCGGCGCCGGCCCCGCCACGATTGGGATCGGCGGAATGAACGTTGGGCGGCCAGGTGTGACACGCACGGTTGCGATGCTAGCCTGCTCGGTATCCGTCGCCGCGAGTGTCTGGGCGCCGGCGAGGTACGCTTCCAGATCGCGAACGATCGCATCCGCCGAGGTGTAGCGGCGCTCGATCTGCGCGGCGAGCAGCTTGCGGATAATCGCGACGAGCACCGGATCGGCATTCGCCGGCAGCGGCTCCGGTGCTTCCTGCCGTCTGATCGCCGCGTCGAGACGGCTGGCGTTGTGTTCGTAGCGGTGGTACGGACGATAGCCCGCCACCATCTCGAACAGCATCACGCCCAGCGACCAGAAGTCGGCGTGCTCGTTGACATGACCCTCCGACTGCAGCCGCTCGGGCGACGCGTATTGAATCGATCCCCACTTGTTGGTCGTGACCAGCGTGCGTTCGGCCAGCGCTTTGGCGATGCCAAAATCGAGCACGCGGATCTCGTCGTTGTCCAGCAGCAGCACGTGATCCGGCTTCAGATCGCCGTGCACGATCAACGCGTAGTGGACACCCTCGACATCGGTTTCGAATCGATGCGCCGCGGCCAGGAATCGGCTGATGGCCAACGCAATCTTCGCCGCGCGGGCCGGCGCCAGCGCTCCGGCGGAGATCACGTCGCTCAGCGGCTGCCCGTGCACCAACTCCATGGCAATGGCGTAGAACATCGCGATCGGCTGATGCTCGAAGATCTCGGGCACCAGGTGTTTGTGAGCGCGGCTGAATTGCTGCTGCAACATCGCGCCGTGGCGCTCGGCCGCCACTTTCTCTTCGCTGTCGGCGCCCTCGAGCGGAATCAGTTTCAGCGCCGCCTGCCGGCCGGTCGGCTTGTGCAGCGCCCAATAGACGATGCCGAACTTGCCGCTGTCGACGGTTCGCAGGATCGAGTAATCGCCAAGCTCCCATCCGAGCTCGCCGCTGAGCGGCCGCGTTCTAGCGGCCATGCGTTCCTCGCATGAAGAAGTTGTCGCGATGCACGTCAGGAGGTCCGGCGGCCCATCGCACGGCGTTCGGGTAGCCGACGAAGAGATTGGCGGTCAGTTGTGGTGACGCGGAATCGGCGATGTCGATCGCCGGTTCGGTGCCGGGTGAGGCCTTGCGGGTGAATACGTTGTGTCGGATCGACGGCGTCCCGCCGGGTCCGACGCGTATCGGCACGCCCTGCACGTCAAAGAACCGCGACGAACGGACGGCGATTGAGCCGGCAC
>DASTCC010000500.1:0-9649 GCA_035711465.1 Vicinamibacterales bacterium | reverse complement strand
TCGGACGCCTGACGCCCCGACCTCTGTCCCCAAATCGACCGCTTCTGTGGAAAAGGGCTCCGTCCCCCTCTCGGGCCCCCTACCTCGTCCTCAAATACGCCACGATGGCTTCGGCGTCGGCGCGGGCCATGCGGAACGGGGGCATCGGGGGCTGGGGCGGGGGACGGGTGCCGCCGCGGCCGGTCGTGAGCAGCAGGATCACTTCTTCATCGGTCATGCCCGGCAGGCCGCCGATCGCCGGCGCGCGATAGGCGAACGGCTTGCCCGGCAGCGCCGACGCGGCCGGGATCGCGCCGCCGCGGAATTTTTCGGCTTCGATGATCTGGCCGCGATCGTCGCGGCCCGAGTGGCACTGCACGCACATCGCGACGCTGTTGGCCAGATACTCCCCGCGTGACACCGATCCCGGATCGGCGGCCTGCCGACCGGTGGTCTGCGGCGTCGCCGCAGTCTGCGCGAAGGTCGCGACCGCCGCGCCGATCAAACCAAGCGCGACGAATGTCGAGACGAGAAGACGATGGCGGTAAGGGCGGCGTGGCGACGAGGTCGGAGTCATGCGCACAGCTTCGCATACTCACCGCCGCGCTGTCAGGCTCTGAACGCCACCGTCGGCGGCACGCGCGTCGCGCGCCACGCAGGCAGGACACACGCGGCCAGGGCGATGGCGAGCAGAATCGACGGCGCCATCGCGAACGTCAGCCCATCGCGCGCCTCGACGCCGTACAGAAACCCCGCCAGCGTCGTCGCGCCGAGCGCGGCGCCCGCGAGGCCGATGACGATGCCGATCGCGACGAGTCCCATGCCTTCGCGGAGCACGAGCCGGAAGATGTCGGGCCGATCGGCGCCGAGCGCGAGCCGGATGCCGATCTCGCGCGTCCGTCGCGCGATCGAGAACGCCAGTACTCCGTAGACGCCGACGACCGCGAGCAGGAGCGCCAGCCCGCCGAGCATCCCCGTGAGCCAGGCCGCCATCCGCGCGGCATAGAGCGACGTGCTGACCGTGTCCGACACCGGCAGGATCGCCGGCATCGGCAGATTCGGTTCGAGCGACTGGATTGCGTCACGAACGACGCTGACGATCGCCGCCGGATCGCCCGCGGCGCGGACGTGCAGCGTCATGCCGGTCTCGTGCTGCTGGGCGAGCGGCACGAAGACGATCGGCTGGAACGCCTCGGACAGCCGCGCGTACTTGCTGTTGGCGACGACGCCGACGATCGTGCGCCACGGACCCGCCGGACCGCGGAAGCCGATCCGCGTGCCGAGCGCCGGCTGATTCGGCAGGTGTCGGGCGACGAACGCCTCGTTGACGACCACGACCGACGCACCGTCCGGCCGATCGGCGTCGTCGAACGTACGCCCCTGCTTGATGGCGATGCCCATGGTGCGGAAGTAGGCGGGATCGATCACGTTCGTGGCGACCGCATCGCTTCGGCCTACCGCCGAGGCCGCGCCCCCCTGGCTCTGGAACACGTCGCTCGACGCCTGGCGGCCTTCGATGGCGAGACTGGAGATCCGCTGCTGCCCGAACACCGCCACGCGCGCGACCGATGCCGCTTCTACGCCCGGCGCCGCACTCACGCGGCCGACGACCTCGCGGTAGAACGCGCGTCCCTGATCGGTGGTGTAGCGCAGCAGGTTGATGCTGAGCGGCGCGCTCACGAGCCTGTCGACGTCGAAGCCGGGATCGATGGCCTGCGTCTTCCGCAGGCTGCGAACGAACAAGCCGGCGGCGACGAGCAACAGCAGCGTCAGCGCCACTTCGGCGACGACCAGGCCGTGCCGGAGGGTGAGTCGCCGGCGCGTCGATTCCGGCTGGCTGACCGCGTCGCGCAGCGCGGGGAGCAACGACGGTCGCGAGGCGCGCAGCGCCGGAGCGAGGCCGAAGACGAGGCCGGTGACGATCGCGAGCGCCAGCGTGACCAGCATGACGCGCGGATCGATCGTGAACTCGAGCGCGACCGGCAGCGCGCCGGCGGGCGGCGGCGCCGAGGTGAAGCCGCGTGCGATGCCCCAGGCGAGCAGTAGTCCTCCGGCGCCGCCGGCGACCGAGAGCAACACGCTCTCGGTCAGCATCTGCCGGACCAGGCGCCATCGACTCGCGCCGATCGCGAGCCGCACGGCGATTTCGCGCTGCCGCGCCGCCGCCCGCGACAGCAGCAGGTTGGCGACGTTGGCGCAGGCGATGAGCAGCACCGCGCCGACGATCGAGAGCAGCAGCAGCGACGCGGAGACGAGCTGGTCGCGCTGTCCCGGCACGCCGTCGATCACGCGTGAGGTGGCGATGCGATGTTCCCGCGCTGCCGGATTGCGCCCGCGATCGAGCGCGGTGACGAGCGCCGTGAGCGACGACTCGATCTCGGCCCTGCCGACGCCCTCGCGCATCCGGCCGATCGCGAAGATCCAGCTGTTGCCGCGAACGCTCATCAGATCGGGATTCATCTCGCCCGAGTACCCGGCGCGCGGCGGCCGCATCACCGGCTGCATCATCATCGGCACGTAGAGATCGCGGGTGATGCCGACTTCCGGTCCGCGGAACCCGCGCGGCAGGACGCCGACGATCGTGAACGGTTTGCCGTTGAGCAGGACCGGCCGGCCGATGACGTCGGCGGCCGCGCCGAAGCGGCGCTGCCACAAGCCGTGGCTGATGACGGCGACCGGATGGGCGCCCGGAGTGACGTCGTCGCTCGACGTCAGCGTTCGTCCCGCGGCGGCCTGGAGGCCGAGCAGCTCGAAGAAGTTGCCGGTGACGATCAGTCCGCCGACGAGATCGGTCGCGCCGCCCGCATTGAGGCTCGCCGTGATTGGCCCCCAGGCGGCGACGCCCTCGAACACCGTCTGGCCGCGGCGCAGCTCGTCCATCGCGGGATACGAAAACACGGCGCCGGGTCCGGGGCCGTTGTGAATGTAGAGCAGCGTCTCGGGGCGATCAACCGGGAGGCGCTCGAACAGCGCGGCGTGGACCAGGCCGAAGATCGCCGAGTTGGCGCCGATGCCGAGCGTGAGCGTGATCAGCGCTGCGGCGCTGAAGCCGGGCTGCGCGCGCAGCATCCGGAGCGCGTAGCGCGCGTCCTGCCAGAGATCGAGGAGCCAGACCCGCCGCACCGACACGCCCGGCACCAGCGGTTCATGGGCGTGCGCCTGCCTGAGCCGCCCCAGGCCTCGCGCCAACATGTCGTCGGGAATCTCGGCGAGCGCCAGGCGGCGGGCGTCGTCCGGACTGGCGCCGCCGGCGGCGAGCTCGGCGACGCGGTCGTCGAGGTGCAGCGAGAGCTCTTCGATGATCTCGGCCTCACGGGCGGGCGAGAGCTTCAGCGAGGCGAGCCGCGGCGCCAGTTCGCGTGTCCAGTCAGACATGTTCGGTCTCCGTGATCCGGCCGACGGCTTCGACGAACGCCGCCCAGGTCCGCCGCTGCCGCGCCAGCACGCGCTTGCCCTCGGCGGTGAGCCGGTAGTAGCGGCGCCGCCGCTGTCCGGCGCGCTCCTGCCACCGCCCGGCAATCCAGCCACGTTCCTCGAGGCGGTAGAGCAGCGGATAGAGCGAGGCGATGTGGAACTTCAGCCGGCCCTGCGATCGCGATTCGATCAGCTTGCTGAGCTCGTAGCCGTGGCGGGCCCGTGATTCGACGAGCGAGAGCATCAACAGTTCGGCCGAGCCCTTCTTGAGCTCGCGGTCCAGCATCCGTTCGTCGATATCAGTCATAGACATATATTGCACAGACTGTCAGACGGATGTCGAGCCGCTCGGGTTGGGCACGGGTTGGCTACAATCCCCTGGGATTCCCATGATCCTGAGCGCGCTCCTCAGGCGCCGGGCGCCGGCGGTGCTCGCCGCCGTCTGGCTCGCGGCCGTGTCCGGATGCGGCACGGCGCCGGCATCCGCGCCCGGTGCGGCGACGCCCTCCTCGCTGCCGGATCGGCTGACCGACGCCGAGTTCCAGCGCCTGCGCACCGATTTGCGCGAACCGAACGGCGACTTTCACGCCGACAACTTCGCGTCCAACGAAGCCGGCGTCGCCGAGATCGCGGCGCGGCTCGGCGCGGGCGTCAAAGGCGGCGCCTACATCGGCGTCGGTCCCGAGCAGAACTTCACTTACATCGCTGCTGTCCGGCCGTCGATCGCGTTCATCGTCGACATCCGCCGCCAGGCGGCGATCCAGCACCTGCTGTTCAAAGCGCTCTTCGAGATGAGCGAGGACCGCGCCGAGTTCCTGGCCCGGTTGTTCGTGCGCGACCGCGCGGCCGGGCTCGGCCGCTACGAGACCATCCGTTTGCTCTGGAGTGTGTTTGGAGCGGAGCCAGGCAGCACCGACGCCAGGTACGACCGCGCCCTTGCCGAGGTCACATCGCACCTCACCGGGCGCCGCGGTCTGGCGCTCGACAGCGTCGATCTGTCCTTGCTCGATTACGTCTACCGTGCGTTCGTGACGCTTGGGCCCTCGATCACCTATGGCGGCTACGATCGCCGGCTGCCGAGCGGCGGCATGAACTTCATGACCCTGACGCTCGCCTACGACGAACGTGGCACCCGCCGCAGCTTCCTCGCCACCGACGCGGACTACCAGTTCGTCCGGCAGATGCACGAGCGCAACCTGATCGTGCCGATCGAGGGCGATCTGGCCGGCCCGGTCACGATCCGCGGCATCGCCGGCTACCTCCGGTCTCACGGCGCGGTCGTCAGCGTGTTCTATCCTTCCAACGTCGAGCAGTATCTCTTCGGTCCGGTGCCAACGATGGCGGGGTCGCTCAATCAGAACGGCGGCGCGCCGGCGTTCTACGAGAATCTCGGCGTGCTGCCGACGACGCCGGCGAGCGTGCTGGTGCGCGCGCAGCTGAAGCGCGCCTCGCGCGAGCTCGTGCCGATGTGTTCGATCGAGCTGCTCGTCGCCGCGGCAAAGGCCGGCCGGGTCCGGTCGTTCGAGGAGTCCCTACGATGCGTGCGTTGATTCGAGTCGTCCTGATCATCGCGGTCTCGTCGAGCGCCTTCGGAGCGCCGGGCCGCGCGCAGGCGCCGTTCCCCGCGAAGGAGTGGGCGAGGTCGACGCCCGCTGCCGAGCAGCTCGATCCGGCGCCGCTCGCGGCGATCGCCAGGGACATCGGCGCCGGCGTCTACGGCAACATCGATCGCGTGTTCGTCACCCGGCACGGCCGTGCGGTCGTCGACGACACCTACCCGCGCGACTACGCGGCCATCAGCCGCGGCCGCAAGACCGCCATCGGCTGCGGCGACGGCTGCGCCGACGCGTCGGCCATGCACCAGTACAACTACTTCCATCCGGACTGGCACCCGTACCATCAAGGACGGCGTGTTCACACTCTGCAATCGGTCACCAAGTCGATTGCGGCGACGGTCGTGGGGATCGCGGTCGGACGGGGCGACGTCAGCGGATTCGATCGGCCGTTCCTGCCGTACTTCGCCGACAAGGATCTGACGAGGGTCGATGCCCGCCTTCGTCGTGCGACGCTCGACGATCTGCTGACGATGCGATCGGGCATCGAGTGGCACGAGCAGGATCGGCCCCTCGACGAGACCAACACGACGATTCAGCTCGAAGCGAGCCGCGACTGGATTCAGTTCACCCTCGACCAGCCGATGGACGCCGACCCGGGTACGAAGTGGGCGTACAACAGCGGCGGCAGCCATTTGATGTCCGGCATCATCAGATCCGCGACCGGCCGGTTCATCGACGACTACGCCGACGAACATCTCTTCAGACCGATCGGCATCCGCGAGTTCCACTGGAAGCGGACGCCGACAGGGCATCCGGATACGGAAGGCGGGCTCTATCTCGCGGCCGAGGATCTCGCGAGAATCGGGTACCTCTATCTGCGCGACGGGCGCTGGGACGGACGGCGCGTCCTGCCTGCCGACTGGGTGCGCCGGGCGACGTCGCGGCATGTCACCAAGGTCGGGCCGAGCTGGGATTACGGGTATCAGTGGTGGATCACCTCGCGGCAGAACACCGACGTCTGGGCCGGCCGCGGCTTCGGCGGTCAGCTGCTGATCGTGATTCCGTCGCGCGATGCCGTCGCCGTGGTCAACGCCTGGAACGTGTTCGGCGGCAGGGCGGGCAACATCGTCGGGCCGCTCGTCGACGCGCTGCTGGCGCCGCCCGCGAAGGGCGACGCCGGCCGGTAGCGCGATTGCCGGTGGCGATTCGACGCGATCAGACGCGCGTGCGCGCCCAGGTCTCGAGCGACGTCGGGGTGACGCCGAACTCCTTCGACGTCGCCTCGATGTCAGCGTCGTAGCCGACGCGCTCGAACCACTCCAGCATCGTCGCGAAGTCGTCGCTGCTCTTGCGGATCTCGTCGATCGGGACCTGGACGAGCTCGATCGGCCTCGAGAACGCGCGGGCCAGCGTCTCGGCCGCCTGCGGCATCGTCACCGCGTCGCCGGCGATGTCGATCTCGCGGCCGTTGAAGCGATCCGGCTCGAGGAAGAACGGGGCGACGTACTTGCCGATGTCGTCGACCGCGATCATCTGCAGCACCGTCTCCGGGTTGAGGGCGCTGATCAGCTGATTGCCGTTCAGAAACCAGGGTGAGATCAGATTTTCCATGAAGAACACCGGCCTGACGATGCCGGTGTACTTGAATCCGTGCTGGCGGACGGCTTCTTCGACGCGCGCCTTGTTGTCGAAGTGGGGGATGCCGGTCTGGCGATCGGCAGATCCGACCGACGAGTAGACAAATTGCTCGACGCCGGCTTCTTTGGCGACGCCGGCGAGCCGCTTGCCCTGTTCTTCCTCGATCTCGACGCCGGCCTCCCAGGTGTTCTGCACGGCGTAGACGCCGAAGACGCCGTCGATCGCGCGGCGCAGCGACTCGGCGTCGTTCAGATCGCCGGCGACGATCTCGATGCCGCGCGACTCTGCGGCGCGGGCGGCGTCGCCTTCCGGCTTGCGCGTCATGCCGCGCAGCTGCAGTCCCTTCCCGGACAGAGCGCGCGCGAGCGAGCCGCCCTGTTGTCCGGTCACCCCTGTGATCAGAATTCGCTTCATTCACATCCCCCGAGGGGATCCATTCTGCCGCAGGTCGCGACGGCCGCGATTGTGTCATACACTCCCTGCGTGAAAATCGAACACGTGGCCTTTCAGGTCGGCGACCCGGTCGCGCTGGCGCAGTGGTACGTCACACACCTCGGGATGACGATCAAGCGCGCTCAGGCGGTCGTCCCGTTCGTGCATTTTCTCGCCGCCGACGGCGACGCCGTGATGCTCGAGTTCTACGCCAATCCGAAGATCCCGGTGCCCGACTATCACGCGGTCGATCCGCTGACCGTGCACATCGCCTTACTCGCCAGCGACGTCGCGGCCGAGCGCGCGCGGCTCATCGCCGCCGGCGCGGCCGCCGCCGGCGACGTCCAGACGAACGATGCGGGCGACACCTTCGCCATGGTCCGCGATCCATGGGGCATCCCGTTGCAGCTGATGCGGCGGCGCGATCGGATGATCGGCTGAGGCGGCGATCCTCGATTCACTCCGAGCCGTGATCGATCGCCTCCGATCTCTCGAAGTCATCGCCAGGCGGCTGGAGCCCGGGCCGGTCGAACGCGCCGCGATGCTCGGCCCGGTCGTCGACTACGCCAACGCATTCCTCGATTCGCTGCCGAAGCGTCCGGTCTTCGTGCCGACCGACGATCGCGGCCGCGGCATCTACGACGCGCCGATCGGCGAGGAGCCGGCATCGATCGACACGCTGCTGTCGCTGCTGGCCGAGCACGTCGATCGCCCCGGCATCAATCCCGCTTCACAGGGGCACCTCGGCTACATCCCCGGCGGCGGCATCGTCCACGCCGCGTTCGGCGACTTCCTCGCCGACATCACCAACAAGTACGCGGGCGTGTTCTTCGCGGCGCCGGGGGCGGTGCGGATGGAGAACATGCTGCTCGACTGGATGGCGTCGCTCGTCGGCTATCCGGCCACGGCGGTCGGCAACCTGACGTCGGGCGGCAGCATCGCCAATCTCGTCGGCATCGTCACCGCCCGCGACGCGCAGGGCATCGCGGCCCGCGATGTCGATCGTTCCGTCGTCTACCTGACGACGCACGTGCACCATTCGGTGGACAAGGCGCTGCGCATCGCCGGACTCGGCGCCGCCGTCGTCCGTCACGTGCCGATGGACGCGCGCTACCGGATGGACGCCGATGCGCTCGACGCAATGGTGACGGCCGATCTCCGCGCCGGGCTGCGGCCGTGGCTGGTGATCGCGTCGGCGGGGACCACCGACGTCGGCGCGATCGATCCGATGCACGCCATCGCCGACATCGCCGCGCGTCACGGCTTGTGGTTCCACCTCGACGGCGCCTACGGCGCCTTCTTCGCGCTCTGCGACGACGGCCGGCGGCGGCTCGACGGCATGGGCCGATCCGACTCGTTGATCATGGACCCGCACAAGGGCTTGTTCCTGCCCTACGGCAGCGGCGCGGTGCTGGTGAAGAACCGGCAGGCGATGATCGACTCGCACTACTACGTCGCCAACTACATGCAGGACACGGCCGCGGTCCGCGACGAGCTGTCGCCGGCGGATCTGTCGCCCGAGCTCTCGAAACATTTCCGCGGCCTGCGACTGTGGATGCCGCTCAAGCTCTGCGGCCTGGCGCCCTTCCGCGCGGCGCTCGAGGAGAAGCTCCTGCTCGCCAGGTACTTCTACGACCGGCTCGAGGATGTGCCTGGCTTCGAGATCGGTCCCGAGCCGGATTTGTCGGTCGTGACGTTCCGCTACGTGCCAACGCGCGGCGATGCCGACGAGTTCAACGCGCGCCTGATCCAGGAGATTCAGAACGACGGCCGCATCTTCTTGTCGTCGTCGATGATCGACGGCCGCTTCATTCTCCGCCTGGCGGTGCTGGTGTTCCGCACGCATCTCGACACGATCGATCTCGCGGTCGAGGTGCTGAAGGAGAAGGCGGCAAGGGTCGCCGACCAGTAGAGGCGCGCTGGGCACTGCAGTAGACTGACGCCTCAATAGTGAACAGACCTCAGTTGACCGCCTTTACCGGCCTGATCCTCATCGTGGGGGCCGGCGTGTTTCTGCTGCGGATCGCCGGTCGGATGTTCGCGAGCAATCCGCCCGGCCTGTTTTCGGAATCGGCACAAGAGATTCTGTCGTCGCCGGTGAGCTGGATTACCGTGATCTCGACGACGGCGACCGTGATGTTCCTCGTCGTACGGTGGCTATTCGGCAAGTACTTGTGGCGGGTTCTGCCTGCCGTAATTGCGCCAAGGCCGTTACTGGCGGGTACCTGGCGAGTTCGGGTCACCCCGTACTTGTTTGATCCGGCGACGCAGAAAGAGGTCGAGTCTCAGGAACCCATCGACGGCTTCATGCTCGTCCAGCAGACCTACTTCTGGCTACGGATGAAGCTCGTGACGGAGCGGACGCAATCGGACTTGAAGGGCGATCACATTGAGTTCGACGACAACAGAAACGTGTATACGGTCTGGGCGGTCTACGAATGCCTTCCGGATGGACCAGCCGGTGATGACAACATCTACCACCTCGGGGGGATGAAGCTCGGCCCAGGTCCCCGCACGTCGACGATGTGGAACGGTAGTTATTTCATGAACCGGACGTTGCTTGTCCGGGACGATGCGACCAAGCCGACCCGGGGTGGACGCATCGAGCTCTTCGACCGCCGAGATCACTG
>DASTCC010000499.1:0-19634 GCA_035711465.1 Vicinamibacterales bacterium | reverse complement strand
CGCAGCGCCCTGTGGGGCCGGCCCGACGGCCGCGTCGCCGACGTGGTCGGCGACGCGCCGGAGCCGGAGGTCGAGGTCGACTTGTTCTCGCTGATGGCCGCGTTCCGGCAGGTGCTGGATCGCATGCGGCAGCGCCCGGTGGTGGTGCTGCCGCCCGAGCAGATGTCGATCGAGACCCGTATCGGCCAGCTGCTCGAGCGGCTCTCGGAGACCGAAGCGTGCGGCTTCGAGGATCTGTTCGCCGACATCCAGACCCGGCCCGGCATGATCGTCACGTTCCTGGCGCTGCTCGAGATGATCCGTCTCAAGCGCATCCGCGTGTTCCAGCAGGGCAACTTCGGCCCGATCCGGGTCTACAAGCGCGCCGTGGTGGAGGGCGCGCCGTTTGGGGAATCGCATGTCTGATCTGAAAGCCATCATCGAGGCGCTGATCTTCGCCTCGCCCGAGCCGCTCTCGCTCAAAGCGCTCGTCAAGCTGCTCGGCACCGAACCGAAGGAGGACGTCGTCGCCGCCATCGACGAGCTCAAGAAGGACTACGAGCGGCCGGGCGGGTTGACGATGGTCGAGGTCGCGGGCGGCTACCAGATCGTCACGCGGCAGGAGCTCCACGAGTGGGTGCGGCGCCTGTTCCACGAGCGGACGACGCAGAAGCTCTCGGTGGCGGCGCTCGAGACGCTCGCGGTCGTCGCCTACAAGCAGCCGATCACCGCGCCGGAGATCGCCGAGATCCGCGGCGTCAACACCGCCGGCGTCGTCGGCACGCTGATCGAACGGCACCTCGTGAAGATCGTCGGGCGCAAGCAGGTGGTCGGCCGGCCGTTCCTCTACGGGACGACGCGCGAGTTCCTCGAGCGCTTCGGCTTGAACGACCTCTCCGACCTGCCGAAGGTCGAGGACATGGCCGATCTGCTTGGGTTCGACCTGCCGGCGTCGGTGGGCGAGCCCGCGCCGCAGAGCGCGCTGCCGTTCGAAGGCGATACGGATCGCGTCGAGGGCGAGTCGGTTCACTGATTCGCGACCGCCGATGCGGCTCAACAAGATTCTGTCGTCGGCGGGCGTCGCCTCCCGCCGCGCCGCCGACGACCTCATCCGTCAGGGCCGGGTGACGCTGAACGGCGCGATCGTCTCCGAGCTCGGCACCAAGGCCGATCCCGAGCGCGACGACATTCGCGTCGACGGCCGGCGCGTCGGCGCGCCGCCGGCACGGCGCTACCTGCTGATGAACAAGCCGCGTGGCGTCGTCAGCACGCGCTCCGATCCGCAGCGGCGCAAGACGGTGGTCGACCTGCTGCGGCAGGCGGGCATCAACGGCTATTTCTATCCGGTCGGCCGGCTCGACTACGACTCCGAGGGGCTCCTGCTGCTCACCAACGACGGCGAGCTGGCCGAGCGCGCGATGCATCCGCGCTACGGACTCACGCGCACCTACGAGGCGCAGGTCGTCGGCGTCCCCGAACCGCGGGATTTGGAACGGCTGCGACGCGGGGTCGTCATCGACGATCGCCGCACGCTGCCGGCCGACGTCCGTCAGCTGCGGGTAGTGCCAGCGAAGGGCGGTCCGCAGGCCGTGCTCGAGATCACGATTCGCGAGGGACGCAATCGACAGGTGCGGCGGATGTGCGATGCCATCGCTCACCCGGTGGAGCGATTGCGCCGCACGCGGCTCGGGCCGATCGCCGATGCGAAGCTCAAGCCCGGTCAGATTCGTGAGCTGACGCCGCGGGAGCTGGCGTCGTTCCTCGAGCCGGACGCGCCGCCGCGCGCCGCGATGCGCGCTAGCCGGCCGCCAGCAGATCGCGCCAGAAACGAATCAGCGCCCAGCCATCGCCGACGCCGATCCCGGTCCTGATGTCGGCGTGGGTGACCGCCGGCGAAATGAGCGCGCGTACGTTCGGCGCGCCGGCGCGCTCGAGGTGCTGCGCCAGCCGCGGCGTCTCCGTCGGCGGGATCACGTTGTCGGTCGTGCCGTGGAGCAGGAACACGGGCGCCGACGGCGGCGCCGATCGCTCCGGCGACAGCGACGGATCGCCGCCGAGCTCGTCGACCCAGGGCAGCAGCGCCGGACCGAGCGCCGCGACGTCGCGCGCGAGCACCGCGCGCAGCAGCGAGCGCGAGGGCTCGTCCATTCGATCCGCCCGCGCGGTGACGTCGGCCAGCATCCCGGCCGCGCGCGCGGCATCGGTCGCGTGGATGCTCGACGCGACCAGGAACTCGCGCACGCCATCGGCGAGCGCCGCGGCCTGTTCGGGCGGCGCGACCTTATCGGCCGCGGCGAGCAGCAGCACGGCGACGCCGTAGTCGTGCGGCGCCATCGTCTGCCCATCGTCGATCGCGCCGGTGCAGAGGAAACGCAGCACGCGCGGCAGATCGCCATGGCCGCCGATCGAGACGACCGTCGACAGCCGGTCGCGAATGGCGGGCCGCCCCGCGGCGACGACGGCGAGCCCGCCGCCGAAGGAAACGCCGACGAGCGCGACGCGTCCGGCCGGGGCGAGCGAGGGCTGCCGCGAGACCCACGCGACGGCGTCTTCGATCTGATCGGTCGACGCCGGCGTGATCAGGAACTGCCGCAGATCCGGCAGCGGCAGGCTGATGACGATCGATCCCGTGGACGCGAGCCGGCGGGCGAGCGCATCGAGCCGCGGCTCCTCGACGCCGCCGGCATGGATGCCGGGCACGACGACGAGCGTCCGCCGCGCGGTGCCGTCCGGCCGGTACGCGCGCGCGCCGATGGCGCCGGTTCGCGTCGGCACGTCGATGTCCTCGACCGCGACGGTCGCGTTCGCGAGCCAGGGCTGCAGCCAGTCCGGCTGACCAGTGAGCTGCGAAAGAAACCGCGCCGCGCCGAGCGTCGGCAACGCGAGCCAGACGACGAGCCCCGCGCCGAGCGCGAGAAGGAGGGTGCGTCGCGACACCACGGCCTTCATCTTCGCCGATTCCCCGATTGCCGATCGATTTCCCGAATACCGATTCGCCGATTACCGATCAAGAATGGTGAGATGTCCGTCCGCGCATTGATCGTGGCGATTGACGGCCCGTCCGGAGCGGGCAAGGGCACGGTGGCCCGCACCCTGGCAACGCGGCTCCGTTATCGCCACATCGACACGGGCGCGATGTACCGCGCGGTGGCGTGGAAAGCCGTGCACGATCGTCTCGACCTCCAGAACGGCGACGTCATTGCCGCGCTCGCCGCGTGCGCGGCCTTCGATCTCGAGGGCCGGGTCCGGATCGACGGTCATGACGTCACCGACGCGATTCGCACGCCCGAGATGGACGCCGCCGCGGCCATCGTCGCGCGTCATTCCGCGGTGCGCCGGGCGCTGGTCGCGCGCCAGCGTGCCTACGGCGCCGACGGCGGCGTGGTGATGGAAGGGCGCGACATCGGCACGGTGGTGTTCCCGACCGCCGACGTGAAGATCTATCTCGACGCGACGCCGGAGGAGCGCGCCCGCCGACGTGCGTCCGATTCGGCGCACGCCCTGGGCCGCGGCGCCGAGGCGATCGACTCGGTGGCGCGCGCGCTCGAGGCCCGCGACCATGCCGATCGCACGCGGGCCGTGTCGCCACTCACGGTGGCGCCCGACGCGCTCTACATCGACACGACCGGCCAGCCGATCGAACGCGTCGTCGAGCAATCCCTGAACGCGGTGACCCGCGCGCTGGAGCGCGTCGAGGCCCGCTGAGCCGAATCGCGCACCGGGCAGATTTGCCATGGCGTTGCCCACGGCGCGCGGCCACTCCCGCCGCGGCCGTTCGTGCCGCGACCTCCCCGTCTGGAACACATCTTGAATCTTCCAGAGGTCGTCGAACCAGGGAGGCTTCAAGTGTTGATGACCCTTTTCGTGCTGCTGCTCGTCCTGTGGCTGCTCGGCATGGTGTCCTCGTACACGATGGGCGGCTTCATCCACCTGCTGCTGCTCGTCGCCGTCGCAGTGATCCTGATTCGCATCGTCCAGGGGCGGCGGCCGGTCTAGAACCGGCCCTTCGTAGCGGCGGGCGCCTGCGGGGAACAGCGATATCCTGAAGGCGCGACCGGTCAGGCGGGCTTAGTGAGACAGCGCGGATGCGTCGGACGATGGATAGCGGCTCTGCTCGTGGCCGGTCTGGCCGCGACGGGTGCGCCTGCCTGTCGCCGCGCCCCGACCGGCGCCGGCACGGAAGTCAAGGCGATCAGCTTTGAAGGCAACCGCGCCTTCAAGGACGGCGCGCTCGCCAACGTGCTGGCGACACGAGAGTCAGGCTGGCTGCCGTGGGCGCGAAAGCGCTACTTCAACCAGCGGACGTTCGATGCCGATCTGGTGCGCCTCAAGGCGTTCTACGCCGATCGCGGCTACCCCGACGCGCAGGTCACCGGCGTCGACATCGACTTCAACGAGAAGCGAACCGAAGTCTCGATCGCGATCCACGTCAGCGAAGGCGATCCGGTCCTCATCGAGAGCATCCAGTTCAACGGCCTGAGCGGCTTCGCGGCGGGAATGCACGACGCGGTCAGCGACGTGATTCCGATCAAGGAAGGCCAGCCGCGCGATCGCGTCGAGATCAATGCCAGCCGCGACCGCGCGTTGTTCGAGCTTCGCGATCGCGGTTATCCCAACGCGCACATCGAACTGACCGAGGCGCCCGGCTCCGCGCCTCAACGCGTCCGGCTGACCTTTGCGGTCACGCCTGGGCAGTCGGCGACGTTCGGGGCCGTCTCGCTGAAGGAGCCGCTCGTCAACGTCAGCGACAAGGTGATCTTTCGGTCGCTGTCGTTCAAGCCCGGCGACGTCTATCGCGAGAGCCAGGTGCTGCAGAGCCAGCGCCGCCTGGCGTCGCTCGGCCTCTTCGAGTTCGCGCACGTCGGGCCGGTCCCGACCAAGGAGGGCGAGCCGCCGCACACGGCCAGCATTCCGATGGTCGTGACCGTGACGCCGGCGAAGACGACGCGCACGCAGGTCGGCATCGGCTTCGGTTCCGAAGACGGCGTTCGCGGCTCGTTCATGTGGCGCAATCTCAACTTTCTCCGCGATGCCCGCCAGTTCACGACCGACGCGAAGTACTCGCGGCGGTTGAAGAGCGCGACGGTCGATTTCGTCGAGCCGTATCTCGGACACTCCGAGGTCTCGGGCGCCCTCGGCGTCGGCGGCGCGATCTTCGACGAAGACACCTACACTTCGACGTCCTACGGCGGCCGCGCCTCGGTGACGTGGCGGCCGCAGGTCGGACGCGGGCTCTATCTCGAGCCCGTCGACCATGTCGTCCGGTTCGCGTACCGCAACGAGTCGCTCGAGTACGAGATCAAGCCCGAGACGCTCGACGACATCACGCAATTCGACGATCTGATCGCGCTCGGCTTCGACCCGACGACCGGCAGCGGTTCCGGGCGCGTCGGCTCGCTCGATCTCGACATCGAGCGGACCATGCTCGACAACCCGCTGAACATGACGCGGGGCCACCTGCTGCGTCTTCACGTCGAGCATGCGGCGACGTGGCTGGGCGGAACGTATCGCTACACCGAAATCCTCGGCGAAGGGCGGATCTACTTTCCGATCGGGTCGACGGTCCTGGCCAACCGCGTCCGCGTCGGCGCGCTGCTCGCGTCGGCCCCCGATTTGATTCCGTTCTCGTCGCGCTATTTTCTCGGCGGCTCGACCAGCCTGCGCGGCTGGGGCCGCTTCCAGGTGGCCCCGCTCACCGAAGACGGGCTGCCGATCGGCGGTGAAAAAGTACTGGAGCTGTCGACGGAGCTGCGCGTGCCGCTGCGCGGCTCGTTCGGCGCGGTGGCGTTCGTCGACGCCGGCAACGTCTACTCGGACAACGCCTCGATCAGCATCGAGCATCTTCGCGTCAGCGTCGGCCCCGGCATCCGTTGGACGTCGCCGGTCGGCATCGTTCGGGCCGATCTCGGCATTCAGCTGAACCCGATTCCCGGCCTCAAGCTCGACGGTCAGCCCGAGACCCGGCACTGGCGGATTCACTTCAGCATCGGGCATACCTTCTAGAGGGGCCGTGCGCGTGTCACGACTGCTGCGCTGGGCCGCGATTGCGGCGGCCGTTCTCATCGTCCTGGTGACGATCGCGCTGCTGCTCGTCAATACGCGGTGGGCCGAGGAGCAGGCGCGCCGGCAGATCGTCTCCCGCGTCACCCGCGCGCTCAACGGCGAGCTCACCATCGGATCGCTGGAAGGATCGCTCTACGGACACATCACCCTCCGCGACGTCACCCTGACCCAGGGCGGCGCGCCGCTGCTGCACGCCGACGCGATCGAGGTCCGCTATCAGATCGGACGGCTGTGGCGCGAAGGCATCGTCGTCGACGACGTCGTGGTGACGCGGCCGGTGGTCTCGCTCGTCGAGCGCGACGACGGCTGGAACTTCGCGCGGCTGGTGAAGGCTCGCGAGCGCACCGGCAAGGGCCCGAGAGTCCGGCTCGACCGGCTGCGGATTTCTGACGGCGACGTGTCGCTGACGCCAAAGACCGGAACCGCCAGACGATTCCAGGCGGTCGCGCTCGACTCGTCGCTCGACCTCGACGACGGCAACACGGCGATGCAGATCGCGTCCGGCGCCGCGCGCGACGTCGCCGGCGTGCAGATCGAGTCGCTGCGGACGCGGTTCACGTTCGGGCAGGGCCAATGGGCCGCGACCGAGATGCAGGCGAGGACGCCGCTCAGCATCGTCAGCGGGCGCATTGGCGGCACGATCGCAGACGGGCTGCGCGGCCTGGATTTCGATCTGACGACCGACCCCGTCGCGCTCGCCGACGTCCAGCGCTACGTCGCCGCTCTCGGCGCCCTGCCCGCCGATATGTCGGTCACGACGCACGCCACGGGCGCCGGCGGCCGCGTCAACGCGGCGCCGTGGCGGATGACCTCCTCGGCGGGGAGCGCGACCGGCACGCTGGCTGGTGAGTTCGCGCCGGAGGGTTTCCGCGGCCGCGGACGTCTCGACGCGACGGACGTCGATCTTGCGCAATGGCTCGACGACAAGCGGTGGGCGAGCCGGCTTCGCGCGTCCGGGGAATACGAACTGGTGGCGCCGGCCGCGGGATTCGCGAAGGGCGGCTACGTGCGATTCGACATGCGCGCGCCCGAGGTCGCTATCCTCGGCTACCGCGCCGGCGCCGTCACCGCCCGCGGCAAGTACGTCGACGGCGAGCTCACCGCCGATACGACGGGCGTCGCCTACGGTGCCCGCGCGTCGGCGGCGGTGCACTGGGTCCGCGCGACCCGCAGCATGACGCTGCTGGGCAAGTACGCCGCGATGGACCTGCGGCAGCTTCCCGCCAATCTGGCCGTCCCGGCGATGGCGTCGGACCTCGCCGGGGCGTTCGAGCTGTCGTACGGCCCGCAAGGCTGGGCCGGCTCGACGACGTTCGACGTCTCCACGCTCGAGGGCGCGACGATTGCCGCTGGCGCGACCGCGCGCTTCGACGCCAGGACGTCGCCGATCGCCTACGAGTTCCACGGTCCGGTGAGCGGCGTCAACGTGTCGCGCGTCCTCTCGTGGCTGGACCAGCCGCCGGCGATTCTCGAGCGGCTCGACGAGCCGATCAACGGCACGATCGATTTCGCCGGCACGGGCACGTCGCTCGAAACGCTCGACGCCACCGCCGACGTCGCGCTGACGGATTCGCGCGTGCTCGGCGTCGGCATCACCGCGGCGACGGTGCACTCGACCATCCGGAATCGCGCGCTCGCCGCCACCATCGACGCGACGGTCGGCGACGTCAGCGAGAAGTCGATCGAGTACGACGCGCTCGGTCCCTTCGACGCCAAGGGCACGGTGCGCGCGTCCGTGCGGCTGCCGGATGTCACGGCGCCGTTTTCGCTCGACGCCGTCGAGGCCGCCGCGACAGCCACGTTGACCGGCGGACGATGGCGCGGTCTCGCGATCGAGCGCGGAGACGTCGACGCCTCGTGGGCGAAGGGCGTCATCGACGTGCGCACGCTCGATGTGACGGGTCCCGACTTCACGGCCAAGGCGAGCGGCCGCGTGATCGCGTCGGGCGATGCCGAGTCCAACCTCAAGTACGACCTCACCGTCGCCAACCTGGCGGCGATCGAGGATCTGGTGGGACGGCCGATCGCCGGGAGCGCGTCGACCACGGGCACCGTCACCGGCACCGCCAAAGCGCCGGTCGCCGCCGGCGAGCTGCGGCTGCAGCAGCTCACCGTCGACCAGGCGAAGGCGCTCGCGGTCAACTTCACCTATCGCGCGACGATGCCGGACTTCGATCCGAAGCAGGCGACCGCGCACGCCGAGGGCACGGCGTCGATGGTCGCCTACGGCGATCGCCAGGTCGACGAAATCAAGGCCGTGGCGGACTATCGCGCGGAGGAAATCGACGTCGACGTCACCGCCATCCAGGGCGATCGCACCGTGCGCGTCGCCGGACTGATCGTGCCGCAGCCCGAAGAGAACGACCTCCGGCTGCGCCGCCTCGATGCCGCCGTGGGTGCGGCGCGGTGGTCGATGCCGGAGAACGGCGAGGCGGTCATTCACTACGCGTCCGATCGCGTCACCGTCGAGAGCCTGGCTCTCGTCAGCGGCGATGCCCGCATCACCGTCGCGGGCACGTTCGGGCGCGCCGGCGCCGACGCGCTGCGTGTCACCGCCGAGCGCGTGCCGATCGAGTCGTTCGCCCAGCTGATGCCCGAGGAGCGGAACGTCACCGGTATCCTCGACGGCAACGCGACGATCGCCGGCCCCTTCGACGCGCCGCAGATCGCCGTCGACGCCAACGTCGTCAACGGCACCGTCAGCAACATGAAGTTCGAGAAGGTCGGCGGCATGGCCCGCTACGCCGACGGCAAGCTGATCCTCGACGCCAGCCTCCTCGCCGGCGAGCTCGGCTCGCTGACGGCCGCGGGATCGATGCCGTTGTCGATCGCCGGCGCCGACGTCTCGGCGATTCCGTACGACCTGACGATTCGCAGCCAGTCGGTCAATCTCGGCTTCTTCGGCCCGGTCGTCCCCGGCCTCGACAAGGTCGGCGGCACGGGGCTCATCGACGTCAAGGTCGGCGGGCCGTCGTCGAAGCCCGATCTCACCGGCTCGATCGTGCTCAACGAGGCGACGTTCCTGGTCATCCCCACGGGCGTCGTCTATCAGCATGTCAATGCCGACCTCGTCGTCAAAGGGCAGCAGGTCATCGTCAACAAGTTCACCGCGCAGGACGACGACGGGCACCTTGCGACGATTACCGGAGAGCTCCAGGTGCCCGGCGTCGGTCCGCCGAAAGGCTTCGATCTCAAGTTCACCGCCGATGATGTTCATGTCTTGAAGAACGAATACGGCGAGGTCTCGATGAGCGCCGATCTCTCGTTCCTCGGGGACCTGACGACGCCGCTGGTGTCCGGCACCATCGAGATCGATCGCGCGCTCGTCGAGGCGAGCGATTTGCTCGATCGCCTCTCGGCGCGCGGCTATCAGCCGCTGCCGGGCGAGGAGCGCGTCGAGGGCGGCGGCGAAGGCACGCCGGACAGCACGTTGTCGCGGTCGTCGCTCTCGATCACGCTGGCGATGCCGGACAACGTCGTCGTCCGCGGCCAGGACCTGCGCAGCGGCAGCGGACCGATCGGGCTCGGCAACGTCAACGTCACCGTCGGCGGCGCACTGACGATCGCGAAGGACACCGGCGAGCCGCTGCGGCTGACCGGCCGCATGGACGTCGTCCGCGGCACCTACGACTTCCAGGGGCGCCGCTTCGACATCCGCCGCGGCAGCGAGCTGCGCTTCACCGGCGAGCCCGGCAATCCGGGGCTCAACGTCGACGCCGAACGGATCATCTCGGGCGTCACCGCCAACGTGCATCTCGGCGGCACGCTCGCGCAGCCGGAAATAGCGCTGTCGAGCAATCCGCCGCTCGATCCCGGCGACGTGCTGTCGCTGATCGTCTTCAACCAGGCGATGAACCAGCTGCAGTCGGACGACAAGGTCAACCTCGCGGCGCGCGCCGGGCTGCTCGCCGCCGGCGCCGTGGCGACGCCGCTGGCCGATTCGGTCGCGCGCGCGCTCGATCTCGACATGCTCGAGATCCGCGCGCCGGAAACGACCGGCGGCGGCGCGAGCGTGATCATCGGGCGCCAGCTCAACGAGCGGCTGTTCGTCGGTTTCCGGCACGACTTCGGCGCCGACGAAGTGAGTCAGGTGTCGTTCGAGTACCGCGTCAACGAGTTCCTGAGGGTGGTCACGTCGCTCGCGCAGGGCGGCGGCTCGGTATCGGGCTCGCAGCGCACCGAAGCGGCGGGCATCGATCTGATTTTCATCATCAGGTGACGAGGGGCTCCACGAATCGAGAGAAATCGGCCGGAAAATGGCGCTCGCCCGTCCGAACCGCGGGCGCCGGAGTCGGAATTCCGAGGAGGACGTGATGTCTCTGATGAAGGGGTTGACGGGAGCGGGAGCCGCGGCGGCGGCCGGGGCGTGGGTGACCTACGCGTTGATGGCGCCCAACCTCCAGGATCCGGTCACACTCACCGGTTGTCTCAGGACCGGCAGCGCGCCGACGGTGTACATCCTTCGCGGCGCGTCGGCGCCCGAGCCCGACGTGCCCGACACGTCGACGCAGGCGCGCGACTACGTGCTGGTGTCGGTGCCGGCGGACAGCGATCTCAACGCCATGCTCAACCACCGCGTCGCGGTGACCGGACGCGTGCATACTGGAGAGGGCGGACCGAGCGCGCCTGAGGGCGCGAACACCGTCGAGCGCGCGCTCCGCCGGCTCACGGTGGAGAAGGCGCAGGACGTCGCGCCCAACTGCGGCTAAATGATCAGCCCGCAGCCCGATCTACTCGTCGGACTCGTCGCGATCGCGTCTGTCCTCGTCGTGAGGCCAGTCTTCGGCTGATGCCGGATCGAGCTCCCAGCGGTGCCGATCGCGGCTCGCGACTTCCTCGCCGCCTTCGAGCTCCTGATCGTCCTGATAGGTGATGCCGAGCGCGCGGCCGATGTCGTCGACGCGGTCCTGATCGGGCGTCAGGTTGTCGCCGCCCGGCGCTTCGTCGCCGATCGCGTAGGCGTCCTGCCAGCGCGCGTCGACGTCGCCGCTCGTCAGCTTCGGGCTCGTCTCGGTGTGCTTGAGGATCTCGCCGCGCAGGCCATCGTGGCCGGATCGTGCCGCGCGGATGAGCGGATCGTCTGCCGCCGCGCGCGCCGGGGTGTCTTCGCGCTCGTCGTCGGGCAGCCGGCGCCGCTCGCGTTCGAGCTGTGCGGTGCCTTTGGCGCGCGGCTCGCCGGCGAGTCGCCTGGGCGGCGTGGGGCGTGCGGGCTTCACCGGCGGTGCGGCCGGAGGCGCCGGCTTCGGCGTCGCGGCCCGGCGCGCGGCCGGCTTTGCGCCGGCGCGTTTCGGCGCGGTGCGCCTGGCCTTGGCCGGGGCTTTTCGGGCTTTTGCCCTTGTTTTACCTCGAGGTTTCGCCTTGGCGGCCAGGCGCCGCGCCGGCTTACCGGCGGCTCGTGCCCTGGGGCGCCGGGAGGTGGCGCGGCCGCTCGGCCGTTTCTTCGCTGCCCGCCGGGGACGCCGTCGGGGCTGTTTTTTTCTCGCTGCCATGGCCGTCCTCCAAACCGCCGGTTGACCCCGGTTCCCTAAGTACCGGATAATTCAATGCTTATCGCAATTCCAGCGAAGCTATTCTACAGCCCGCCGGAGCTGAGATGCCGGCAGAAAAGTCCGATTCGAGGAGGACCCGCAACGCAATGGGTAATGGAGACGCAAAGAAGATTCAGATCCTTCAAGGAGGTGCGAAGACCCACGCTGGCTTCTCCTCAATGCAGGAAGGCGAGTTGGACCAGCAGGAATACGAACGCCTGCTGGAGTTTTACGATACCAGCTTCCGCAACCTCGCGGAAGGCGAGGTCGTCAAGGGCACCGTCGTCAAGGTGACGCCCACTGACGTCATCGTCGACGTCGGCTTCAAGTCCGAAGGTTTAATCTCGATCGAAGAGTTCATCGACGAGAACGGCCAGGTCACGGCGCAGCCGGGGGACATCGTCGACGTCCTCCTCGAGCGCACCGAGGACCGCGAAGGGCACGTCGTGCTCTCGCGCGAGAAGGCCGAGAAGATGAAGATCTGGGACGAGGTCGAGAAGGCGTTCCAGGAGCGGAAGGTCGTCATCGGCCGCGTCATCGAGCGCATCAAGGGCGGACTCGCCGTCGACATCGGCGTGCGCGCGTTCCTGCCCGGATCGCAGATCGACGTGCGCCCGGTCAGAAATCTCGATGCGCTGCGCGGGCAGGAGCTCCGCATGCGCGTCATCAAGGTCAACAAGAAGCGCGGCAACATCGTGCTGTCGCGCAAGGTGCTGCTCGAGGAAGAGAACGCGGAGAAGAAGAAGGAAACGCTCGACACGCTCGCCGAAGGCAAGGTCCTGCGCGGCACGGTGAAGAACCTCACCGACTACGGCGCGTTCATCGACCTCGGCGGCATCGACGGCCTGCTGCACATCACCGACATGTCGTGGGGCCGCGTCACCCATCCGTCCGAAGTGGTGCGCGTCGGCGACGAGATCGACGTCACCGTCCTCAAGTACGATCCGGCGACCGAGCGCGTCTCGCTCGGGCACAAGCAGCTGGTCCCGGATCCGTGGTCGAACTCGATCGAGCGCTATCCGGTCGGCATCCGCGTCACCGGCAAGGTCGTCAGCCTCACCGACTACGGCGCCTTCATCGAGCTCGAGCCGGGCGTCGAGGGCCTGATCCACGTCAGCGAGATGTCGTGGAGCAAGCGCGTCAAGCACCCGTCGAAGATTCTCAACGTCGGCGATTCGGTAGAAGCGATGGTGCTCGGCGTCGATCCGGGCGCGCGCCGCATCTCGCTGGGCCTGAAGCAGGTCGAGACGAACCCGTGGCACGAGCTCTCCGGCAAGTATCCGATCGGCACGACGATCACCGGCAAGGTGCGCAACCTCACCGAGTTCGGCGCGTTCGTCGAGGTCGAGGACGGCATCGACGGGCTGATTCACATCTCCGACATGTCGTGGAGCAAAGTGAAGCATCCGTCGGAGGTGCTGAAGAAGGGCGACACCGTCGAGGCGCAGGTGCTCAGCATCGACGCCGAGAACCAGCGGCTGTCGCTCGGGCTCAAGCAGCTGCAGACCGGCATCTGGAAGGACTTCTTCGACGGCAAGCACGTCGGCGACGTCGTCGAGGGCAAGGTCGTGCGCCTGACGAACTTCGGCGCGTTCGTCGAGCTCGCCGAGGGCATCGAGGGCCTGATCCACGTCTCGGAGTTCGACTCGGCGCAGGGCGGCGAGAAGCTCGAGCTGCGCACCGGCGAGAACTACCAGATGAAGATCATCCGGCTGGTTCCCGAGGAGCGGAAGATCGGTCTGAGCATTCGCGCGCTCAAGGACGATCACTACCGCGCCGATTGGGAGGCTTACGCCGAGACGACCGGCCGGCCCGAGGTGACGCTGGGCGATCACTTCAAGAACCTGAAGTAGTGACCGGGCCCGGGATCCCGGTCCGCCGGGATCCCGGACGCACGGCCGGACGCCTATGACCAAAGCCGAACTCGTCGAGGAAGTCTCGAAGGTCTCCGACCTCACCAAGAAGCATTCCGAGGTCATCGTCGATACGGTCTTCAAGAGCATCGTCGATGCCCTGCACCGAGGCGAGAAGATCGAGCTGCGCGGCTTCGGCAGCTTTCGGCTGCGGCAGCGCGAGCCGCGCAAGGGACGCAACCCGAAGACCGGCGACAAGGTCGACGTGCCGCCGAAGAAGGTGCCGTACTTCAAGCCGGGCAAGGAGCTGAAGGATCTCATCAACCGCTCCGCCGCCATGGCCGGCGCCGACGACTCTCCCGAGGATCCCTCGATCGCCTGACCGCCGGACGCGGCGCGACGGCACGTCGGTGTCAATGGAACGGCTCTGGACGCCCTGGAGACTCGACTACGTGACTGAAGCGAGCGTGCCGCTGCCGGGCTGCATCTTCTGCGCCGCGGTGGCCGGTCCCGAGCCCGATCCGCTCGTCGTGTTCCGCGGCCGCACGGCGTTCGTCATCCTCAACAAGTTTCCGTACAACAACGGCCATCTGATGGTGGTGCCGGAGCGCCACGTCGGCCGGCTGGTCGATCTCACGGCCGAAGAGCTCGCCGAGTTCGCGACGCTGACGCAGAGCGCCGAACGGGTGCTCACCGACATCTACCGCCCGCACGGCTTCAACCTGGGCCTGAACCTGGGCCGATCGGCCGGCGCCGGCGTGCTCGACCACGTGCACATGCACGTCGTGCCGCGGTGGAATGGCGACACGAACTTCATGGCCGTGGTCGGCGAGACGCGGGTGCTGCCCGAAGAGCTGCCCGCCACCGCGGCGCGCGTCAAAGACGGGTTTGCCGGCGCTGGCGGCGGCGGAATTAAGAACTAAGGACTGAGAACTGAGAACATGAGTTGCGCAGCAGAGGCGCCATGGATTTTTCGCTCACGGCTGACCAGGAAGCTTTTGTCGCGAAGGTGAAGGCGTTCGCGGCGGATCGCGTTGCGCCGCAGGCCGCGGCGATCGATGCCGACGGGCGGTTCCCGCGCACGCTCGTCGGTGAAGCGGCGGCGCTCGGGCTGACGGGCGTGACCATCCCGCGCGCGAGCGGCGGGCTCGGGCTCGACTACGTGTCCTACGCGCTCGCGATCGAAGCCGTCTCGCAGGCGAGCGCGACGCTCGCCGTGATCCTCACCGTCAACAACTCGCTGGTCGCCGAGCCGCTGCGGCAGTTCGGCAGCGACGCGCAGAAGGAGCTGTGGCTGTCGCGTCTTGCGTCGGGACGGGCGATCGGCGCGTTCGCGCTCTCCGAAGCCGACGCCGGCTCGGATGCGGCCAATCAGAAGACGGTGGCGCGCTTCGACGATCACCAGTACGTGCTCGACGGCAAGAAGGTGTGGGTCGCCAACGCCGAGGCCGCCGACGTCGCGATCGTGTTCGCGGCCACGGAGCCGGGCGCGCGCGGCCGCGGCGTCAGCGCGTTCCTGGTGCCGCTCGACACGCCGGGCATCACGCGCACGCCGTCCGACTCCCTGGGCGTGCGCGGCCTCGGCTGCATGGACCTGACGCTCGCCGGCGTCCGCGTCGATGCGCAGGCGCTCATCGGCGACACCGGCAAGGGCTTCCGCCTGGCGATGCGCGCGCTCGAAGGCGGCCGCGTCGCCATCGCCGCCCAGGCGCTCGGCGTCGGCCAGGCCGCGCTCGACCAGGCGCTCGCCTACGCCAAGGAACGCGAAGCCTTCGGGCAGCCGATCGGCAACTTCCAGGCGATCCAGTTCCAGCTCGCCGATCTCGCCACCGATCTGGAAGCCGCGCGCATGCTCACCTGGAACGCCGCCGACACCCGCGACCGCGCCCCGCGCGCGTCGCTCGAAGCGGCGATGGCGAAACTTCAAGCGTCGGAGGCTGCGCACCGCGCCGCCGATCGCGCGATGCAGATTCTCGCGTCCGCCGGCTATCGTCGTGGCTCGACGATCGAGCGGCTCTTCAGGGACGTTCGCGCGGCTGAGATCTATCAGGGCACGTCGGAAGTGCAGCGCATGATAATTGCGGAGCACGTCGTTGACGGATAGAGATTTTTGGTTCCGGGGTTCTCGGGGTTCCGCGGGTTCCGGGTTCCGGGGTTCCGGTTCCGGGGTTCTCAGGGTTCGGGGTTCCGCGGTTCGGTTCTGGGTTCAGGTTCTGGGTTCCGGGGTTCTGGTTCTCGGTTCTGGTTGCGCGCTTCTTCTGCCTCCGTTGCGCGCCGAGCCTTACTTCCACCGTTTGTGCTTTGGGCGGCGACGGGACGCCGGTGAGTCGGGTGCCTCGGCGGACTCGAGGTAGATGACGTAGCGCGTGGCCGCGCCGCGAGCACGGCGGCCGAGTCGGACCAGTTCCTCGCACTCTCCGCTCTCGATCAGTTTCAGCGCCTGCGCGCGCCGAAGGTGTTCGATCACCTCGGTCAGCGACGCCTTCGCGATGCGGACGAACATCGCGTTGTCGGTCGGATAGAAGCGGGAAAATCCTTCGGCGAGATTCGGAGGCGCCGACTCCGCCGCTTCCCGCAGCTGTCGCCGCAGTCCGGGATGCTTGTCGAAGATCGGTCTGGCGACGACCTCGGTGACGCGCGTTCGCAGTTCGTCGCTCAGTTTCCAGACATCGAGTTCGCGATGATCGCTGACGCCGGGCATGCCTTGAACCATGGCAAGGCCGCTGCCAGTGCGGCTGGCGAGAGAATCTCAGGAAATCGAAAGAAAACGGGAACGGTGTTGCGAAAGCTGCCACATCGCGATGATGGCAAGTACGCAGTCACGCATCGAACGCCCGATCAGGGTTGGAACGAGAAGGCTGAGCCCAAACGGAGAACCAAACCCCGGAACCTGAACCGAGAACCGCACCCCGGAACCTGAACCGAGAACCGAACCTCGGAACCTGAACCGAGAACCGAACCTCGGAACCTCGAACCCCGAGAACCCCGGAACCAGAACCCCGGAACCCGGAACCCGCGGAACCCCGAGAACCCCGGAACCCAACGCAGCGCTAGCCGAGCAACTGCTTCGCAATCGTCTGCAACTGCAGATTGGACGTGCCCTCGTAAATCTGCCCAATCTTGGCATCACGATAAAGCTTCTCGACGGGGTAGTCCTTGACGAACCCGTAGCCACCGTAGAGATTGACCGCGAGCGACGCGACGCGTTCGGCGACTTCGGACGCGAAGATCTTGCACATCGCCGCTTCGGTGAGGAACGGTAGGCCGGCGTCGCGCAGGCGCGCGGCGTTGTAGACGAGCAGCCGCGCGGCCTCGATCTCGGTGGCGGCGCGGGCCAGCTGGTGCTGCACGGCCTGGAAGTCGGCGATCGCCTTGCCGAACTGCTTGCGCTCCTTCGTGTACTTGACCGCGTGCTCGAGCGCGCCGGCGGCGAGGCCGAGCATCTGCGCGCCGATGCCGATGCGGCCTTCGTTCAGCGTCTCGATCGCGACCTTGTACCCTTTGCCGACGTCGCCGAGGACGCGCGACTTCGGCACCCGGCAGCCTTCGAGCAGGAGCTCGCAGGTGCTCGAGGCGCGGATGCCGAGCTTGTCTTCCTTCTTGCCGACCGTGAATCCGGCATCGCCGCGCTCGACGATGAAGGCGGTGATGCCCTTGTAGCCGGCGTCCGGGTTGATTGTCGCGAAGACGATGAAGATGTCGGCCTCGTTGGCGTTGGTGATCCACAGCTTGCGGCCGTCGAGCGCGAAGTGGCCGCCCTCGTCGCGCGCGCGCGTCTGCAGCGCGAACGCGTCGCTGCCCGACCCGGCTTCCGAGAGCGCGTAGGCGCCGACCGTCTTTGCCGCCAGCCGCGGCAGCACCGACGCCTTGATCTCAGAAGAGCCCCAGCGCACGAGCGCGTTGATCACCAGCGTGTTCTGCACGTCGACGAGCACGCCCACCGACGGATCCACGCGCGACAGCTCTTCGACCACCAGCACCGACTGGAAGAAGCGTCCGCCGCCGCCCCCGAATTCCTCCGGGATCTCGATGCCCATCACCCCCAGCGCGAACAGCTCCTCGAGCAGCTTCGGCGAGAACTTCGCGTGCTCGTCCATCTCCCGCACCAGTGGCCGGACGCGGGCATCGGCAAACTCCCGCACGCTGTTGCGCAGCAGCTGTTCATCTTCGGCGAGGCGGGTGAGCGAGGGGCGTGGAGCATCCAGGGCGGGCGTCGTCATGAGCGAATGTTATCATTGGGTATCCAGGCGCCTGTGAGATTCGCGCCCGTTTTGGCGGGGTGCGAGGGACGTTACGTATGTTTCGACGAGCCACCGCGTGCGTGATCGTGTTGTGCCTGTCCGCGGCGCTGGCCCGGACCTTTGCCGCGACGGGTCAGGCCCAGCAGCAGCAACAGCCGCCGCCTCCGCCACCGGCGCAGGCGCCGCAGCCGCAGCCGACCTTCCGTGCCCGCGTCGACACCATCAGCGTCGACGTCATCGTCCTCGACAAGAAGGGCGAGCCGGTGACCGACCTCACCGAGAAGGACTTCGAGATCCGCGAGGGCAACAAGGTCCAGACCGTCGACACTTTCAAGTTCATCGACGTCGAGAAGGCGCAGGACTCGCGTCCGACGATGCATCGCGAGATCCTCTCGCTCGAGGATCAGCGCCGCGAGGCCGGCCGCGACGACACTCGCGTCCTCGTCATCTATCTGGACGACTATCACGTCCGCCGCGGCAACGGCCTGCGCGTCAAGGAACAGCTCGCCGAGTTCGTCCGCCAGCTCGCGCCGAACGATCTCGTCGCGTTGATGTATCCGCTGACGCCGGTCACCGCGATCACGTTCTCGCGCAACCACGAGGGCACGGCGCAGGCGATCATGAACTTCGAGGGACGCAAGTACGACTACACGCCCCGCAACGCCTACGAAGAGCGCTATCAGATGCAGCCGCCCGAGATCCTCGAGCGGATGCGCAACGACCTGACGATCTCGTCGCTCGAATACCTCTGCAGCTTCCTCGGCGCGCTCCGCGACGGCCGCAAGACCGTCCTCTTCGTCAGTGAGGGTCTGAGCGGCTACCTGCCGCCCGGCGTCAACGTCACCGGCACGTCGTCGGTCGCCGGCGGCACCGGGCTCACCGGCGCCGCGCAACCGCCGCGCAACCAGGCGCTCGAGGATCGCACCGCGTTCTTCGCGTCGACGGAGATTCTCAGTCAGCTGCGGCTGGTGTTCGCGGCCGCGGGCCGCACCAACACCTCGGTCTACACGCTCGACCCTCGCGGCCTCGCGACCAGCGAGTTCGACATCTCCGATCGCGTCGGCTACGAGACCGATCGCCGGACCCTGAACGAATCGATGGACACGCTCCGGACGATCGCCGGCGAGACCGACGGCCGCGCGATCGTCAACCGCAACGAGCCGATGCCGGAGCTGAAGCAGATGGTGAAGGACAACAGCTCCTACTACCTGCTCGGCTACAACTCGACGTCGGGGTTCCGCGACGGCAAGTTCCACGAGATCGAAGTGAAGGTGAATCGCAAGGACGTCGACGTCCGCGCCCGCAAGGGCTACTGGGCGTACACCGCCGAAGAAGCCGAGCGCGCCGCCGCGCCGGCCAAGCCCGAGCTGGCGCGTGACGTCCTCGAAGCGTTCGATCTGCTCGCGATGATGACCGAGCCGAGCCGGCGCCGCCGCGCCAACGTCTGGATCGGTGCCTTGCCGGCGGCCGACAACCTGGCCGAAGTCGTCGTTGCCTGGGAGGGCATTCCGATGCCTGGCGCGGGCGACGGGCTCGAGGCGGTGAGCCACGTCGCGGTCACCGCGATTGCGTCCACCGGCGACATCGTCTACACGGGCAAGATTCCGAAGACCGACATCCTCGGCCGCGCTTCGGGGCGCATCACCTTCAAGGCGCCGCCAGGGCCGCTGCGGTTGCGGGTCACCGCGGAGAACGCGCGCGACACCCGTCTCGAAGCCGACGACCTCGGCTTCGAGGTCCCCGACTTCGCGTCGCCGGAGCCCTTCGTGTCGATGCCCGTCGTCTTCAAGGGCCGGACGACGAAGGAACTGCAGACGATCAAGGCGACCGAAGGCGCGGTGCCGGCGGTCGGGCGGTCGTTCTCGCGAACGGAGCGGCTGCTGCTGCAGTTCGGCATCTTCAACGGATCGTCGCCGGCGGAGCTGTCGCTGCGGCTGCTCAATCGTCAGGGCATCGCCATCGCGACGCTG
>DASTCC010000498.1:0-5276 GCA_035711465.1 Vicinamibacterales bacterium | reverse complement strand
GCGCCATCCTCGAGCTCTTCTACGCATCGGGATTGCGGCTCAGCGAGCTCGTCGACGTCGATCTGGAGGACGTCAACCTCGCCGGACGCGTCGTCCGCGTGCGCGGCAAGGGCGGCAAGGAGCGGCTGGTGCCGTTCAATCCGACGGCGGCGTCGGCGCTGCGCGCGATGGTCGCCGATCAGGCGGCGCCGCCGCCGGCGCCGCGATCCGGCCGCGGCGCGACGGCCGATCGCGCGCGCGCCGTGCATGGCCGCCGGCGGACGCCGCTGTTTCGTAATCAGCGGGGCGGCCGTCTCACCACCCGCAGCGTCGATCGCATCGTGCGACGCTACGCGCGCGCCGCGGCGATCGGCCGCGGCATCAGTCCGCACGCGCTGCGCCACACGTTCGCGACCCATCTGCTGCAGGCCGGCGCCGATCTGCGCGCCATTCAGGAGCTGCTCGGGCACGCGCGTCTCAGCACGACGCAGCGCTACACGCACCTCGACATCGCCCGGATGATCGAGGTGTACAGAAAGGCCCATCCGCGTGCCCGAGGGCGCGCGGATGGGTAGCATCGGGAAGGAGAGGAAAGAGGAGAGCGGTTACGACGTGGTCATCGGTTCTGCGGCCACCACGCGGCGGCTGCGCGGAATCTCGATGTTCAGGATCTTGATCTTGTAGTTCATGACGCGCGGGCTGATGCCGAGCAGTTCGGCCGCGTCCTTCTGCACCCAGTTCGACATCCGCAGCGCCTCGACGACGGCCTGCCGCTCGATCTCCTCGAGCGGGATGCCGGTCGGCGGGATCTTCACCGCCGGCTGGCGCTCGCCGGTCGCGCTCGGCGCCGACTGGTCGCCGATCTGCAGGTCGGTGACGTGGACCACCGGCCCTTCCGCCAGCAGCACCGCACGCTCGACGACGTTCTCGAGCTCGCGGATGTTGCCCGGCCAGTTGTGCCGCATCAGCACCTTCAGCGCATCGGGGTGGAGCCCCTCGACCTTCTTCTTCAGCTCGGCGACGAAGCGGCGGACGAAGAACTCGGCCAGCGCGCCGATGTCGTCCTTCCGCTCGCGCAGCGGCGGCATGTCCACCGAGACGACGTTCAGGCGGTAGTAGAGGTCTTCGCGGAAGCGCCCGTCCTGCACCATCGTGCTCAGGTTGCGGTTGGTCGCCGCGATCACGCGGACGTCGACGTGGAGCGTCCGGGTGCCGCCGAGGCGCTCGAACTCCTGCTCCTGGAGCACGCGCAGGATCTTGGCCTGCGTGCTCGGGCTCATGTCGCCGACCTCGTCGAGGAACAGCGTGCCGCCGTCGGCCTGTTCGAAGCGGCCGATGCGCTGCTTGTCGGCGCCGGTGAACGCGCCCTTCTCGTGACCGAACAGCTCGGACTCGAGCAGATTCTCCTGGAGCGCCGCGCAGTTGACGCGGACGAAGGCGCGGTTGGCGCGGTGCGAGTTGTGATGGATCGCGCCGGCGATCAGCTCCTTGCCGGTGCCCGTTTCGCCGCGGATCAGCACCGTCGAGTTCGCGCGCGCGACCTTCTTGACGATGCTCAGGACCTGGTTGAGCGCGCCGCTCGCGCCCACGATCCGGTCGAAGTCGTAGAGATCCTGCTGCTCGTGACGGAGGTAGTCGACCTGATGCTTGAGGTGGCGGAGCTCGATCGCCTTCTCGATCTTCAGCTCCATCTCCTCGATCTCGAACGGCTTCTGGACGAAGTCGAAGGCGCCGATCTTCATCGCCTCGACCGCGGTGTGGATCGAGCCGAACGCGGTCATCAGGATCACCGCGGCGCTCGGCTGAATCGATCGCGTCGTCCGGAGGACGTCCATGCCGTCGGCGCCGCCCATCCGCAGGTCGGTCAACACCACGTCGAACTGGCTGTCCTGCAGCCGCTCGATCGCCACGGTGCCGTTCGGCGCCTCTTCCACATCGTGACCCGCATTGGTCAGCGCGCGGACGAGGCCCTTGCGCAGCGAATCGTGGTCGTCAACAACGAGAATGCGTCCCATTACCTCTCCCCCATGCTCCGTACGGACGGCACCACCGGCAGCGTGACCCGGAAGGTCGCGCCCCGGCCCGGCGCCGAAACGGCGTCAATCCGCCCTTCGTGCGCGTCGACCACCTTGCGGACGATGGCGAGGCCCAGCCCCGTGCCCTGCGGTTTGGTCGTGAAAAACGGACTGAAGATGCGCTCGAGATCCTCGGCCGAGATACCGGGGCCGCTGTCGCGGACCTCGATGATCACCTGCGGCGGCTCCGGCTCCACCGCGTCGCTCGAGTCGTCAATCGGCAACAGCCGGCCGTTGACCGACACGTGCCCTTCGCCGCCCATCGCCTCGAAGGCATTGGCGAGCAGATTCGAGAACAACTGCCGCAGCTGATGCGGGTCGGCGAGCAGCTCGGGCACGTCCTCGCCGAAGCGCGATTCGATCGTGATCGTGCCGCGGCGCCGTTTGCCCTCGGCGAGCGTGATCGAATCCTTGATTACCGCCTCCAGCCCGACGCGCTCGACCTGCAGCTGAATCGGCCGGACGAACTCGAGCACTTCGACGACGATGGCGTTGGCCATCTTCGCTTCCTTGATGATGTCGTTCAGCGTCTCGAGCGCCTCGCCCTGATTGACGAGCTGGCGTTTGAGCACGCCGGCCATCACCTCGATGCTCGCCAGCGGGTTCTTCACCTCGTGCGCGATCGCCGCGGCCATCTCGCCGAGCGCGGCGAGCCGATCGCGAAGCCGCTCGCGCTCTTCGATCTGCTCGACGCGGGTCAGGTCCTTGAAGAACAGCGTCGCGCCGATCGTCTGCCGCTCGTCGTCCTGGATGTGCGAGAGGGTGTAGCCGACCGAGCGGCCGGTCTTACGCAGCCGCATCTCGGCGCGGTTGGGCAGGTCGCCTTCACTGAACGCCTGCTGCAGCACGCGCACGACCTCCGGACAGTCGTGGAGCACCTCGGCAAACGGACGGCCGACGTCGTTCGGCCGGCTGGGGAGCCCGAGGACGCGATAGGCCATGTCGTTGATGGCCGCAATCGCACCGGAGGTATCGATGGCGAGCACGCCGGTTCGCAGGTTGAGCACCAGGTGACGGAAGTAGCGATCGCCCAGCGGCGCCTTGACTGGCGCGGGCGCCGCCGTCGCCCCGACCGGTCGTACAGGCTGGTCGGTCTTGACGGCGCGTCTCGTGACGTCCGGCGTTGCAATCTGTGTCTGTCGAGCCGTTCCCATGTCCCGCACCACCGCAGTCCGCAATAAGGCAAGGCCTGTACCCACTCAAATGGCCCAGTCGTCCCACAAAAACGTGCGTGGCTGTCGGACGACCGACCGGGGGAGGGGAGCTCGGCGTTACAGGGCTGGCTCTAAATTACACTAGTGTAACTAATCGAGGTCGTCCGAACTGGCTTCTGCCTGGAGGGCTTCCCACTGGTTCATCAGGTCGCCGACTTCCCACATCAAGGTCTGGTGCCGATTTACGAGGCTTTCCGCGCGGTCGCGGGCGTCGTAGAAGCCCGGCGCCGCCATTTCGGCCTCCAGCGACTTGATTTGTGCTTCGCGGTCAGCGATCCGTCCTTCGAGGTCGGAAATCCGACGCGCTCGATCCGCGGCCTCGCGCCGCCGGCGGCGATCGTCGGCGTCCGCCCTCTTCTTATCGGCGTAGGCCGCCTTGGGAGTTGGTGGGTGGTTGGTTGGGACCGGGGCCGGCTGAAGTTTTTGTGATCGGGAGGGCGTCCTGGCGGGCGATGGGCTCGATTTGGGCGCCGAAACCGGCGCGACGGGGGCGTCGGCGGCCGCGTCTCTGACCGAGCGGCTCCAGAGGAACTCCTCGTAGGTGCCCGGATAGATTTCGATGCCGCCCCGGCCGACGGCCACGATCTTCGTCGCCAGCCGATCGACGAAGTAGCGGTCGTGCGACACGAAGATCAGGGTGCCGCCGAAGTCGGACAGCGCCTCGAGCAGCACTTCCTTTGAATCGAGGTCGAGGTGGTTGGTCGGCTCGTCGAGCAGGAGCGTGTTGGCCGGCCGCAGCAGCATCCGCGCCACCGCGAGCCGCGTCCGTTCGCCGCCCGAGAGCACGCCCGCTTTCTTATAGATGTCGTCGCCGGTGAAGAGGAAGCCGCCGAGGACGTTGCGGATCATCGGCACCATGCCGACCGGCGAGTCGGCTTCCATCGTCTCGTAAACGGTGCGCGCCGGCTCGAGGCGGTTCGCTTCGTCCTGCGCGAAGTACTGCATCACCATCTGGTGGCCTTCGCGGCGCTCGCCCTGATCGGGGGCCTCGGCGCCGGCCAGGAGCCGCATCAGCGTCGACTTGCCGGCGCCGGTCGGAGCGACGAGCGCGAGGCGGTCGCCGCGCTCGACGTGCAGCGAGACATCGTCGAGCACCACCAGGTCGCCGTACGCTTTGCGCACGTGCGCCAGTTCGATCACCATGCGCCCGCTCTTCGGGCAGGACGGGAACGTGAAGTGCACGCGCTTGCGCTCGGGCGGCACTTCAATCGGCACCACGCGCTCGAGCATTTTGATGCGGCTCTGCACCTGCGCCGCCTTCGTCGCCTGGTAACGGAAGCGATCGATGAACGCGCGCATGCGCGCGACCTCGTCGTCCTGGTCCTTCTTCGCCTGACGCAGGCGTTCGAGCCGCGCGTCGCGCTCGATCAGGTAGCCCGAGTACGAGGTCATGTAATCGGTGATCGTCCTGAGCGAGATGTCGGCGATGCGCGTGACGACCGCGTCGAGGAAGTAGCGGTCGTGCGACACCAGGATGACCGCGTGGGGATAGCTCGACAGATACGACTCGAGCCAGTTGCGCGCGTCGAGGTCGAGGTGGTTCGTCGGCTCGTCGAGCAGGAGCAGCGTCGGACGGCCGAGCAGCAGCTTGGCCAGCGCGATGCGCATCTGCCAGCCGCCCGAGAACGTCTCGGTGCGCTTGGGGAAGTCGGCGCGAGAGAAGCCGAGGCCGACGAGCACCTGGGTGACGCGCTGCTCGATGCTGTGTCCCTCTTCGCGTTGAAAGAACTCCGTGAGGTCGTGGTAACGGACGAGCAGCGACTCGTGCTCGCCGTCGGGCAGCGTCGGATCGGCGAGCGCGTGTTCGATCCGATCGATCTCGATGCGGGCCTCGAGCAGCGGCTGGAATGCCAGCGACACCTCGTGCTCGAGCGTCAGACCCTCGTGCTCGAGGCCGTCCTGCGGCAGATATCCGACCGTCAGCGTCGAAGGTTTGATGATCGCGCCGCTGTCGGGTTCGTCGAGTCCGGCCAGCATGCGCAGCAGCGTCGTCTTGCCGGCGCCGTTG
>DASTCC010000497.1:0-4447 GCA_035711465.1 Vicinamibacterales bacterium | reverse complement strand
ACCGGACCCAGCAGACGCAGGTCAAGGTCAAGAGCGTGAACCATGGCTCATAAAAAAGGACAGGGCAGTTCGCGGAACGGCCGCGACAGCAACTCGCAGCGGCTCGGCGTGAAGCGGTTCGACGGCAACCTCGTCACCGGCGGATCGATTCTGGTGCGCCAGCGCGGCCGTCGATTCCGCCCCGGCCTGAATGTCGGTCTCGGCAAGGACGACACGCTGTTTGCCAAGGTCACCGGGCGCGTCAAGTTCTCGGACCACGGCGCGCACGGCCGCGTCATCTCGATCCTCCCTCTCGACAGCGCGGAGTGACGGCGCGCCTCGCCGCGCCGACCGCGCCCGCCGCGGGTTAGATGTTCGTCGACGAAGTCGACATCCTGGTCCAGGCCGGCGCCGGCGGAAACGGCTGTCTCGCCTTCCGGCGGGAGATGCGCGTCCCGCGTGGCGGACCGAGCGGCGGTGACGGCGGTCAGGGCGGCTCGATCTATCTCGTCGCCACGCTGCACCACAACACGCTCGTCACCTACCGCTTCCATCCGGAATTCAAGGCGAAGCGCGGCGCGCACGGACAGGGATCCAATCGCACCGGCGCCGCCGGCGGGGATCTCGTGCTCGAGGTCCCGCCGGGCACGATGGTCTTCGAGCGCACCGAGAACGACCTGATTCCGATGGCCGATCTGGCCGCGGCGGGCGATCGCGTCCTCGTCGCGCGCGGCGGCCGCGGCGGCCGCGGCAACGCGGCGTTCGCGACGTCGACCAACCGCGCGCCGCGCCGCACCGAACCGGGCGCGCCCGGCGAAGAGCGCCGGCTGCTGCTGCGGCTCAAACTGCTCGCCGACGTCGGGCTCGTCGGCTTCCCTAACGCCGGCAAGAGCACGTTGATCTCGCGCATCTCCGAGGCGCGCCCGAAGATCGCCGATTACCCCTTCACGACGCTGACGCCGAACCTGGGCGTCGTGCACCTGTCCGACGATCGCTCGTTCGTCGTCGCCGACGTGCCGGGACTGATCGAGGGTGCGCACGAGGGCCATGGCCTCGGCACGAAGTTCCTCGCGCACCTGGAACGCACGAAGGTCCTCGTCCACGTCGTCGACGTCTCATCGGCGTCCGGACGGGATCCGGTCAAGGACTTCGAAGTGATCTGCCGCGAGCTCGAGCTGTTCGCCGGGGCCGGCGACGAGACCGCGGTCGCGCTCGGAAACAAGCCGCGTATCGTCGCGGCCAACAAGATCGACGCGCTCGACGATCCGGACCGCCTGAAGAAGCTGGCGAAGCACCTGAAGAGGAAGAAGGTGGATCTCCATCCGATCTCCGGCGTGACCGGCGAGGGCATCCCGGCCCTGGTCGAAGCGATGTGGCGTGAAGTCGCGCGCGCCCAGGAGGCCCTCGTCTCGTGAGCCGGCTCGGCGTCCTCGGCGGCACGTTTGATCCGATTCATTTCGGACACCTGGACGTCGCCCGAGCTGCGCAGCATCTTCTCGGACTCGACCGTATTCTGGTCGTGCCTTCCGAGACGCCGCCGCACCGAGCCGCCCCCCGTGCCTCGGCGGCGCACCGGTTCGCGATGGCGACCCTGGCGGTGCAGGACGACGACGACCTGATCGTGTCGGACGTCGAGATGCGCGGCGAGGGGCCGGCGTTCACCGCGGCGACGCTCGAGCGCCTGCGCGCGAGCGGCGTGGACCTGGCGCGGATGGTGTTCATCACCGGCGCCGACGCCTTCGCCGACATCGAGACGTGGAAGGACTTCCCCGCGCTGCTCGATCGGTGTCACTTTGCCGCGGTGTCGAGACCGGGCGTGCCGGCAGGGACGCTGCGAGCGCGGCGGCCGTCGCTCGCCGCCCGCATGGTCGACGCACCGGTGGCGCTGCCGGCGGCGCCAGCGATCGTGCTCGTGGACAGCCCGACTGCCGCGGTATCGTCGACGCAAGTGCGGCGGCGCGTCGGCGCCGGCGAATCGATCCACGGCCTGGTCCCGGACGCGGTCGCCGATCATATTTCGAAGCATCGGCTGTATGCCCGACAAGGAGTCGCATGAGCAAGTCCCAACGCCGCCCTGCCAGAAAAGCCAGCGCGCGGTCCACGGCCGGCGCGCCAAAGACCTCGACGCCCCGTCTGTCCTCCGACCTGAAGCTGGCGACCGCTGCCGCGCACGACAAGAAAGCCGTCGACGTCATCGTCCTCGACCTGCGAAAGGCGTCAGCGTTCACGGACCACTTCGTGATCTGCACGGGCGCGAACGTGCGGCAGGTCAAAGCGATCGCGGACGGGATCGAGGAGAGCTTGCGCAAGAAGGGCGCGAAGCCGGCGCTCGTCGAAGGCTACGAGCGCGGCGAGTGGGTGCTCCTGGACTACTTCGACTTCATCGTCCACGTCTTCACGCCGGCGACGCGCGAGTTCTACTCGCTCGAGCGTCTGTGGGGCGACGCCGAGCGCATCGAGATTCCCGCGAAGTAGCCGCGCGGCGGCATCGCAGTTTCTGCAATCCGATCGTGCGATCCGGCCGCACGAGGCGCGGATGCACCTGGCCGGGACTTTGCTCATTCGACGAGCATGGTTCCGGGATCACGTCCTTTCGCAACCACTGCGGGAACGATCGTCCGCGTGCTGCTCGCGCCAGCGTGCGCGGCCTGTCGCAGTCCGCTCGAGCAGCCGCTCGGCAGTCCTGTCTGTATCGCGTGCTGGCGCAGCGTTCGTTCGCTGGCGCCGCCGATCTGCGTTCGCTGCGGCGACGCCCTGGCGTCGTGGCGCGCGCCCGGTCCATCGTGCGCGCGTTGCCGCCGCCGGCCGCCGGACATCGATCTCGCGCGCAGCGCCGGCCGGTATGAAGGGGCGTTGCGCGAGATCCTTCACGTCTTCAAGTACGAGAAGCGCCGGCCGCTCTCCGCGCCGCTCGGCCGATTGATGCGGGCCGCCGGCCGCGAGGTGCTCGCCGGCGCGGACGCCGTGGTCCCGGTGCCGCTCCATCCCCGCCGCGCCCTCAGCCGCGGTTTCAATCAGGCGGACGACCTGGCGCGCGAGCTCGGCTTGCCGGTGTGGCGTGTCCTCCGTCGTATCCGGCACGGCCCGCCGCAAGCCGGGCTGCCCGCCGGGCAGCGGGCGGGCAACGTCCGCGACGCCTTCGCGCTTCGGACGCTCGCCGGGATTCGCCGCACGCGCAGTCTGCTGCGCAATCGCCGCGTCGTCCTCGTCGACGACGTGATGACGACGGGCGCGACGCTGGAAGCGTGCAGTCGAGTGCTGCGGCTCGGCGGTGTGCGATCGGTGAGAGCGCTTACGGTCGCCCGAGCCGTGGCAGCACCGCCTGAGCGACCGCCGCCGCGACCGCGTCCTTGGACTGCTCGGCGTCGATGAACACCCAGTCCGGCTGCGCGGCCTGACGACGGTAGCTCTCGCGGACGCGCGCGAGCAACGACAGATCGCGCTCGTAGCGGTCGCGGCCGGTGCTCTTGCGCTTCACGGCGGTCTCCGGCGCGATGTCCAGCAGCACGGTGACGAGCGGCGCCGGCAGCGGCCGCTGGACCTCGTTCAGCCACGCGGCGTCGAGCCCCTGCGCTTCGCCGTACGCGATGCTCGAAGCGCGGTAGCGATCGCAGATGACGACGTCGCCGGCGGCGAGCCAGCGATCGAGGCGCGCTTTGTACTCGAAGCGGTTGGCGACGTAGAGCAGCTGCATCACGTCGGGGGTGAACTCGCGGTCGCCAGCCAGCGCGCGCTGAAGCTCGCGGCCGACCGGCGTCTCGTAGTCCGGGAACGAGATCGCGTGGACGGCGCGTCCGGTCTCTTCGACGCGTGCGCGCAATTGACGCGCCTGAGTTTCCTTGCCGCTTTGATCCAGGCCTTCGATGGCGATGAGCGTCATACGTCCCACTGCAGGAGATCGGCAGCGGTCTGCCGCCGCCGCACGAGCCGCCACGAGCCGTCGGCGTCGGTCATTGCCTCGGCCGCGGTTGGACGCCGGTTGTAATTGGAGGCCATGACGGATCCGTAGGCGCCCGTGTCGCGGATGGCGACGAGATCGCCGACGTCGACGGGCGGCAATGCACGACGGACGGCGAACGTGTCCGCGCTCTCGCACACCGGCCCGACGATGTCGGCCGGGACCGGTGCGCCCGGGCGTGGGGTCACGGGCTCGATCTCGTGCCACGCCGAGTACAGCGCCGGCCGCAGCAGGTCGGTCATGCCGGCGTCGAGAATCACGAAGAACCCGTCGTCCGGCTGCGGCTTGAGATCGACGACCGTCGCGACCAGCACGCCCGCGGGCCCGACGATCCACCGGCCGGGCTCGAGCAGCAGGTGTAAGTGCGGCGGCGTCGCATCCAGAATCGCGCCGGCGTACTCGTCGACCGACAGGACCGGCTGCCCGGCGCGATAGGCGATGCCGAGACCGCCGCCGACGTCGAGGTGTTCGAGGCGGATGCCCTCGCGCTCGAGATCGAGAGCGAGCGAC
>DASTCC010000496.1:0-22079 GCA_035711465.1 Vicinamibacterales bacterium | reverse complement strand
GCCGCGGCGCTTCTATCGCGCGACAGCGGCCGGCGTCGAAGCGCTGCGGATTTTCCGCGACACCTGGCGCAGAGTGTGGCGCGGTCTCGAGCTGCCCGAGCCTGGAGGGCGCCAGTGAGCGAGGCGCTCCAGCCGCCGCGTTGGTCGGGCGCGCTGTTGCGGCGCGCCAGCCGCCGTCTGCGGACGCCGGACCTGGCCGACGACGCCGCGGAGATCTTCGCGGAAATCGCCGGCCGCGAGGGCGCGCGCGCGGCGCGGCGGTGGTATCGCCGCCAGGCGCGGGCGGCGCTTGCGCGCGCGCTGTTCGATCACCGGCGGCCTCGAGTATCTCGACGATCGGGTTGGCCGCGCGGCCTGCAGTTCGACGTCAAGCTCGGCACGCGCATGCTGCTGCGCTATCCCGGTCTGACGTTCGTCGCTGGACTGGCGATCGCCTTCGCGATCTTCGTCGGCGCCGCGCTCTTCGAGTTCATCGCCCAGACGCTCCCGGGTTCGCACCTGCCGCTGCCGCACGGCGAGCGCGTCGTCGGCCTGCGCTACCGCCAGCGGACGCAGACCACCTCCGCCCCGCTCCGGCCCGGCGACCTCAGCGCCTGGCGCGACGAGATCGCGTCAATCGAGAAGGTCGGGGCATTCAGGACCGTGACCCGCAATCTGATTGGCGAGGACGGCGCCGACGCGGCGGTCGAGACGGCGGTGATGAGCGCGGCCGGGTTCGAGCTCGCCGCAACGCCGCCTGCACTTGGCCGTGTCCTGATCGACGCGGACGCCGCGCGCGACGCGCCGCCCGTCGTGGTGCTCGGGCATCGCGTGTGGCGGTCGCGCTTCCATGCCGATCCGGCGATCGTCGGCCGCGCGGTGCGGATCGACGGGGTGCAGACCACCATCGTCGGCGTGATGCCGGAGGGATTTGGATTCCCGATCGCCCACGACCTCTGGATGCCGCTGCGTCTCGACGACGCATCGGACGACGCGATCGCCGGTCTGAAGATGTTCGGGCGGCTGAAGCCGGACGCGACGATCGACATCGCGCAGGCGGAGATCGATGCGCTGACACGGCGGCGCGCGATCAGCGATCCGGCGCGCTACGCGAACCTGATCGGTCAGGTGCAGCATTACCGGGAGTCGCTGTTCGAACGTCCGATCACGCTGATGTTCCGGGTCGTGATCATGCAGCTCAACGTGTTTGCCGCGCTCTTCCTGATGCTGGTCGCGGCGAACGTCGGACTGCTGATGTTCGCGCGCGCCGCCGGCCGCGAGCGCGAGCTCGCCGTGCGCAGCGCTCTCGGCGCCGGCCGCGCCCGGATCGTCACCCAGTTCTTCGTCGAGGCGCTGGTGCTCGCCGCCACGGCGACGACGGTTGGTCTCGCCGCGGTCGGCCCGGGCCTCGAGTGGCTGTCGTGGCAGATCATCGCGATGGGCGGCGGCCACCCGCCGTTCTGGTTCCGGACTGCGGTTTCCGGCCCTACTGCACTCTATTCGGCCGGGCTCGCCCTCTTCGCGGCGGTGGTCGCCGGTGTTCCGCCGGCGCTGAAGGCGACCGGCCGTGGGCTGCAGCCGCGGTTGGCTCAGGGATCCGGCAGCGGCGGCCTTCGCTTCGGCGGCACGTGGAGTGCCGTCGTCATCACGCAGATTGCCGCGACCGTCGTCTTCACCGCCGGCGCGCTGCTGATGGTGCGCCAGGCGCAGCGCAGCGGGTCGATGGACGTGCGCTTCCCCGCCGGCGAATATCTGACATTCCAAGTCAGCATCGACGATGGCAAAGCGTCAGGCGAGTCGTACGCGACGATGCTTCGCGAGCTGCAGCGACGGCTGGGCGACGCGGGCGGCGTCTCCGGCGTCGCCATTGCGGATCGGCTGCCGCTGATGGTGCATCCGTCCCGCGGCGTCGAGGTCGATTCCGGCGACGCGTCGGCGATCGTGGACGGCGCGCCGGCCGACCAGGAAGTCTCATTGGCCGCGGTCGACGATGGCTTCTTCGACGTGTTTGGAGCTCCGATCGTCGCCGGGCGCCGATTCGACGCGAGCGACAACGGCTCGAACGCGCGCACGGTGATCGTCGATACGTTCTTCGTCGAGCAGATCCTCGGCGGCCGCAACGCCGTCGGCCGCCGGATCCGTTTCACCGACTGGCACGACCCGGACGCGCCGCCCGCCTGGCACACCATCGTCGGGGTGGTCCGCGATCTGGAAACGGATCGGCCGGGCTCGCTGCATCTCGACGAACCGCCGATGCCCGTCGTCTATCGTCCGCTCTTCCGGAACCTCGCCAGTGACGCAGTGCGCGTCGCGATTCACGCCACCGGCCACGACCGGCTGCGGTCGACGCTCCAGCGCACGGCGTCGGCGGTCAACCCGTCGTTGCGGGTGCAGGAGGTCGGGACGCTCGACGACATCGCGAGCGGCGAGGTCGCCTTCTGGCGGTTCTGGGCGAAGCTGATCTTCCTGGTGAGCAGTGTCGCGATGACGCTGTCGCTCGCGGGCATCTACGCGGTGATGTCGTTCACGGTGGCGCGCCGCACGCGCGAGATCGGCGTCCGTGTCGCGCTCGGCGGCCGGGCGCCGCGAATCATCGCCGAGATCCTTCGCGGACCGATCGCGCAGGTCGCGGGCGGCATCGCCGCGGGCTGCGTGCTCGTGTTCATCATGCTGTGGACGATGACCGCACGCCCGATGTCGATGATCGACCTGGCGAGCCTGCTGGGTCTTGGCGCCGCGATGACGATCATCTGCACCCTAGCGGGTCTTGGCCCGATGCGCCGCGCGCTTCGCGTGCAGCCGGCGGACGCGCTGCACGTGGAGCAGTGAATCGGCTCCCGTCAGAAGTTCATTTCGAAATTCAGATGGAACACCCGGCCGTTGGCCCCCACCGGAAACGGATACGCGGTATACCCGACCGGGCTCTTCTTGATGAAAATCAGCTCCGCGTTCACGCGCAGTCCGCGCTGACCGACGACGTAGTAGTTGCTGCCGACGCGGACCTCGGAAGGATCGCCGTAGTCGCCGAAGATTTGTGAGCCGCTGACGTAGAGCTGCAGGTAGTTCGGGACTGCCATCCCCGAGGTCTGCAGCTGGTAGCCGGTGTCGTGGACGTCGGGCACGCTGCCGACGTTGATGCCCTCGTACTTGCCGAGCCACCGCCAGTAGTACTCGCCCTCGATCGACATGCCGCGGTACTTCCAGCCCGCGTCGATGCTCGTCATCTTGTAGTCGACGTTGTTGACGGTGATGCCGGGGCCGAACAGATCCGGCGTGAAGATCACGCTGCCGTCGCTCAAGCGGATCTGGCTGTTCTCGATCCCGTTCGTGCCGGGCTGGCTCTGCTTGTCCTCGAAGCTGTGCGAGTAGTGCAGGCCGACGCGCGTCGCCGCTCTCTCGTGGTAGTCGTAGTCGCCGAACGTCCCGTAGAGGCCGAACTCGCCCGTCGTCGGCAGCCACTGCAGCATGTACGACTGCGTGTCGAACTTGTTGTCGAGCTGCGCGGCGCTGACGCCGAGGATGCTGAGGTTGGTGGCGAACATCGCCATGTACTTGAGCCGCTGCGGCAACTCGCCGCGGACCCAGACGCCGTTGGTGTACGAGCCGCGGAAGTACTCGTCGGCGATCATCCGATCGTCGACGCCGAGCCAGTACGGAAACTGGCCCTCGGTGCTGCGCACGGTTGGCAGCGAAGTGATGCCGCCGCCGACGGTCAGGAAGCGGTTGATGGTGAAGCTGAGATTGCCGGCGCCGACGACCTGCGCCGGATCGCCCTGCGACGGATTCGACGACCAGACATACAGGTAGTAGCGCATCCTCGGCGTCAGGAACCAGCCGCTGAACGGCGCGAAGAACTTCTGCAGCTGCACGTCCTGCCGCTGCTGCACGGTCTTGGTCGTGCCGAACGCGTCCGTGTAGGTGGCGTCGATGCCGTTCTGATTCAGGTAGCGGACGTAGCTGAAGAGCCGGAAATAGATCTGGCCCTTGTCGCCGTCGAAGAGCAGGAAGCCCGCGTTGGGAACGTAGTCAGGCGCCTTCTGCGCCGTGGGCGTGGCGGCTTCGCCCGACGCCCTGACCAGGAAATCCCCGGCGCAGCCGTCGGACACCCAGACGCCCGTCGCGTCATATCCCCACGTGCGTCCGAGCAGGCACGCGGCCTGTCCCGTCGAACGCACCAGCACGACACCCACCGATGTGTCGGCCGGGCAATGCTGGCGCTCGCCGAGGTTCGACGAGCAGGTGATCAGTTGCGCGCCGCGCTGCTGCGCCGCCTGAGCCGCGGGCTGCGACGGCGGAGGCGGCGGCTGTTGGGCCTGCAGCACCGGGGTGGGAGTATCTGGAAACAGACTGAACGGCGTCTGTGCCGAACTGACGGCCGGGGACAGGAGCACGGCGCAGACCGCGCCAATGGTCGAAACGCGAATCGAGAAAGGCATCGCGCGACGCTGGCTGCACGGGCCGTACCACAGCCCCCGACGATGGCGCGGCGAAGCGGCACGCGATTCTTCTCCGGCTATTCAGGCCTTTCGTCGAACCGCCGCGAATCAGAAAGGCCGAAGCGCGGGCGCCGAATCCCCCGCTGAATGGAGGGGCTCCGAATTCATGGGGGATCGGAGCTCAGGCGCGGCCTGCGGAGGAATGTTCGACCCGACGCCGCCGTGCTTTGCCCGTCGAGTGCCGCGCCGCGACCGATGGCCGGCCCATGCGGATGATCTCCACGGCGCACGGCGCTTCCACGGCAACGGCGGCCGCGACCGATCCGAGAAGCGCCCGGCGGACAGGTCCGTAGCCGTGCGAGCCCAGCACGATCAGATCGGCGCCCCAGTCCTCCGCCTCCTTCACGATCACCTCGTGCGGGATCCCCTCGAGCGCCTTGCTGGTCACCGCGAGCCGCGGCGCGTGGCCGACGATCTGATCGACCGCGCGCTCGAGTACTTGTGGAGCGTCGCGCTGCTGGTTCTGCAGCGACTCCATGTGCGCCGACGCGACGGTGAAAAACGGATCCGCGGCGATCGGCCAGCTCGAATGAATGACCATCAGCACTTCGATCTCGGTGCCGGCGGGCCACTCGCGCGACGCGACTTCGCGAAGCGCGGCCTGACTGTGTTCCGACCCATCGAATGCAAGAAGAACTCTCATGCCTCTCTCTCTGGCAAGGTCCGTTCCGCCGCGCTCGATGATTTCGCGGTCGTTTCGGGCCGAATCAGCGGATCGGCGCGCGATGAGTCTTTCATCGTGAAGAGAGGAAGTTTCAGAATGAAAGCAACACGCAGCACGAGCGTCGCGCGAGTCGCGTGCCTGCGGGGCGAAGAGCGATTCAGCGCGTTGGCAGGCCTTCTGCACTGACCTCCGCAAATGGCAGGTCGTCTCTGGTCTGTTGTACTGGCAGCCGGCGCCGGCACTCGTCTCTCGAGTCGCACCGGCGGAATTCCCAAACAGTTCTGGCGGCCGCACGGCGGATCGTCGCTGCTCGAGGAGACGCTCGCGCGGCTGACGCCCATCTGCCCCGCCGATCGGACGGTCGCTGCTTTCGGAGTGATGAGCATGCGCCAGGTCTTCCTCGTCGGCCGCTGCTGGTTGTGCCGGCGTCGAATGCCGCCACCTGAGGCATGATCGGACGGCAGGGGGGCCCGGTGACAACTATCAAGAGAGTCCTGTGCGCCATCGATCTCACGAAGGCCAGCAGCAAGGCCTTCGATCGCGCGCTGAGCGTCGCTCGAGCGAGTCAGGCGAAGCTCTACATCCTCCACGCGGTGCCTCGGAACTATCGGTATTCGTGGCGCCAGAAAGAACGCCTCGATCTGCTGACGCGGCTGCGGGCGCGGGCGGAGCGCGAGGGCGTGCCGGTGCGAACCGTCGAGCAGCACGGAGATCCCGTGCGTACGATCGTGCTCCACGCCAATGCGAACAAGGCCGATCTCGTCGTGCTCGGCTCCAACCGGCGGCGCGGCTGGCAGCGCTTTCGTGAGGGTTCTGTCGGCGAGCGCGTGCTTCGCCGCGCGGCGTGGCCCGTGCTGGTCGTCCCGTGGGATGCCTAGCGCGCCGCCACTGCGGCCTCGGCACTATTCGTGATCTCGCCGCGAGTTCTCCCCGCCGGCGCGTGTCCCGGCCGCCGTATCGCGGTGCCGTTCGTCGAGCACCGTGCCCTCCCACAGCGGCACGCCTGCGAAGTACGACGCCCGGGCGATGACGAGGCCTGCGACGGGCGTCGTCATCAGGACGAACGCGCCGATGCTGGCGACGCGGACCATGGACTCGAAGTCGCCCAGCTGGATGGCCGTCCCGATCAGCAGGCAGGCGAGCCCGAACGTCGACGCCTTGGTCGACGCCTGCATGCGCGTGAACACGTCCGGCATCCGCAGGACGCCGATCGCCGCCAGCAGCGCGAACGCCGCCCCGGCAAGCCAGACGACGGCGGTGACGATGTCGGTCACTGTGGATCTCCCCGTTCGACGTAGGTGGCGTAGGCGATGGTGCCGAGGAAGCCGACCAGTGCGATCACGAGCGCTGCGTCGAGCGTCGCATGCACGCGGCTCGATCCCGCGAGGACGACGATCAGTCCGACGACCAGGACGCCGAACAAATCCATCGCGACGATGCGATCCGGCAGCGTCGGCCCTTTGACCAGGCGAATGAAGGCGACGAGCAGCGCCACGCCGAGCGTCACCAGCGTAATCTCCGAAACGGCGTCGAGCATGATTCCCCCTAATCCGTCGATTCGAACAACAGCTTGATGCGGCGTTCGAAGCCGCTCTTGATCTCGTGTCGCGTGCGCTCGGCGCTCTCCATGTGCATGACGTGCACGTACAACGTCCGCCGATCGTCCGACAGGTCGATGGTCACGCTGCCTGGCGTGATGTTGATGAGCATCGACAGCAGCAGGATCTCGCCGTCCGTGGTGACGTCGAGCGGGATCGCGACGACGGCCGGCACGATGCGGTGCCCGCGCAGCACGTCGGCGGCGACGCGAAAGTTCGCGAGCAGCAGTTCCCACGCGAAGAACCCGGCCAGAGACAGCGCGTGGGTGGTGCGCGCGACGAGGGTCGATGGCATCACGCCGCCCCTGGCCAGGAGGGCCAGCACGCCGTAGCCGACGCCGTAGCCGACGATCAGGTTCGTCAGCGTCATCTCGCCTTGCAGCGCCGCCCAGGCGAGCGCCAGCAGAATGCTGCCGAGCAACATCAGAAGCCGCCTCCGAGCACGGCGCGGATGTACTCGTCACGCTGCAGCAGCTGCGCGGCGCCGCGCGACGTCACGTCGAAGAGCGGCCCGGCGCCAAACGTCATCCCGATCGTCACGAGACCGAGGAACGCGATCGCCAGGAGATACGGCGCGCCTGGCGCCGCCAGATCCCGCCGATCGCCCGCGGGCCGCCAGAAGCCGTCCGCCCACAGTCGTCCCATCGACAGCAACGTCAGCAGCCCGACTACGAGCACGACCGCGCTGATCCCGTACGCGCCTGCGGCGATCGTGCCTTCGAGAATCGCCAGCTTCCCGAGGAAGCCTGACAACGGCGGCACTCCTGCGAGCGAAAAGATCGGGATCATCGCCAGCGCCGAGAACAGCGGTTGATCGCGATACAACCCTCCCAGGCCGGCGATGTCCGTCGTGCGGCGCAGGCGCAGCATGACGCCGCTGACGAGGAAGAGATTGGTGATCACGGCGACGTGATGGACGACGTAGAAGATCGCGCCGGCCAGCGCCGCGGGCGTGAGCAGACTGAGACTTGCCGTGGTGTAGCCGATGTGGCCGACGAGGTTGAACGAGAGCACGCGGCGGAAGTCGCGTTCGTTCAGCGCCGCCACGAGACCAATCACCATCGTCGCCGCCGACATCGCGAGGAGCAGGGTGAAGAGCGCCGGCGGAGCGCTGTGAAACAGCAGCGTGAAGACGCGGATCAACGCGTAGACGCCAACCTTGGTGAGGAGCCCGGCGAACGCGGCGCCAATCGGCGCCGGCGGCGCGTGATACGAGGCCGGCAGCCAGAAGAACAACGGGAACAGCCCCGCCTTGATGCTGAACGCGATCAGGAACAGCGCCGCGAGCACGGTGTCGATGCCGGGCGTCGTGATCGTCGGCCAGATGCGCGCCAGCTCCGCCATGTTGAGCGTGCCGGTGGCGCCGTACAACAGACCGAGGGCGGTGAGGAAAATGGAGGACGCAATCAGATTCATCGTGACGTACTTGAACGCCGCCGCCATCTGCTCGCGCGTGCGGTTGAGCGCCATCAGCACGAAGGACGCGACGAGCATCACTTCGAACCACACGTAGAGGTTGAAGAAATCGCCCGTCAGGAACGCGCCGGCGACGCCCATCAGCAGGATCTGCAGCAGCGGGTGGTAGCCGAAGGCCTCGCGCCGCGGATCGACGCCCGAGAAGGCGACGATCGAAACCGCCGTCCCGACCACGCCGACCGCGACGACCATGATTGCCGCCAGCAGGTCGGCCACCAGCGTGATGCCGAACGGGGCCGGCCAGCCGCCGATCTGCAGCACCTGAACGCCTGCGGCGTTCACCCGCAGGAACACCGCCACCGCGCTGAGCAGGAGCAGCAGCGAACCGGCGAGCGCAATCTGACGCTGGAGCGCGGGCCGTCTCGACGCGAGCATCAAGATCGCCGCCGTCGAGAATGGCACGAGGATCGGAAGCACCAGACTTCTCATCGCTCCCGCCCGAGGTCGTCGACATCGTCGCTGCCGACGGCCGAGTGCACGCGATGCGCCAGCACCAGCGCAAATGCGGTGAGGCCGAACCCGATCACGATCGCCGTCAGGACGAGGGCCTGCGGAACCGGATCGGCGTACGGCGGCGCGAGCGTCACGGCGCCTGCGTCGACCACCGGCGGCCGGGCGCGGGTCAGTCCGCCGGCGGTGAAGATGAGCAGGTTCGTCCCGTTCGCGACCAGGCCGAGGCCGATGATGAGCTGGGCGAGGCGGCGTCGCAGCATCAGATAGATGCCGGCGGCGTACAGCACTCCACATGCCATCGCGAGCAGGACTTCCATCTAGGACTCCTCCGCGAGGCTGAAGATCATCATCAACACCACGCCCGCGACCACGAGGAAGACGCCGACGTCGAACACCGCGGGGGTACCGATCGACCCGAATGCGGGAGGCCAGATCGCCGTCAGGAACGGCTGCCCGAGAAGCGCCGCGGGCACGCCGCTCGCGAGTGCGATCACGAGCCCGGCCCCGAGAAGCGTCAGCGGCCTGGCCGGCAGCGCCTGCCGCGCGCGGTGGACGCCGAAGGCGATGCCGTAGAGCGCGAAGGCGGCGGCCGCGATCAGGCCGCCGACGAAGCCGCCGCCAGGCTGGTTGTGGCCGCGCAGCAGGAGGAACACCGCGAACACGAGCAGCAGCGGCATCAGCAGCCGCGCCGCCGTCCGGAAGATCGGCGATGCCACCGGGGGGACGGGTTGATGATCGGATCGGCCGTCGGCCGCGAGACGCATCAGCGCCCGCACCCCCAGCGCCGCCGTCGCGAGCACCGTAATCTCGCCGAGCGTGTCGAACGCGCGGAAGTCGACCAGGATGACGTTGACGATGTTCCGCCCGTGGCCCAGGGTCGGTCCGAATTGCGCAAAATACTCCCGCAGTCTTGGCGCCGTCTCCGTCGTCGCCACCGACCCGAGCAATCCGCCAATGAAGATGCCGATGCCGGCGGCGATCAGCACGTCGCGGGCTCGCACCAGCCGTGGCGACAGCTGCCCGAATCCGCGGAAATGACGAAAGACGAGCACGTAGATGAGCACGGTAAGGGTTTCCACCGAGAACTGCGTCATCGCGAGATCGGGCGCGCCGAAGTTGAGGAACAGGAACGCGACGCCGTAGCCGACCGCGCCAAGCGCCAGCACCGCCGACATCGTCGATCGCGCCATGGCCGCCGCGATCGCGCCGCCGACGATGAGCAACACGATCAGCACGTCGTGAACCCTGACGCTGGTGCGCGGCGCCGCCGAGATGGGACCCGCATCGCTGAGCAGGGCCGCGCCTCCGATCAGGACTGACGCGACGACGATGACCATGACGTAGGTCCGGAGTGACGCGCCGTGCAGCGGCGGGCCGATGGCGCGGCTGGCGGCGCCCAGTCCGATCAGCGCACCTTCGTACAGATCCTCGCTGCCCCATCGTGGCTTCCACGTCCCCGTCCGGACGGCGGCGTGCACCAGGTACGCGAGCCCGACGGCGGCGAGCGTGAGCGCGCTCAGCAGCAGCGCCGGCGTAAGCCCGTGCCATGCGCTCAACGTGGCATCCAGCGGCATACCGGCGATGGCCGTGGCCGCCGCCGACAGCGGGGCGCTCACGATCCACGGCGCGATGCCGGCGACGAGACCGCCTGCGGCCAGAAGCAGCGGCGGCAGCCAGAGCGGCCACGCGGGATCGTGAATCGCCCTCTCGGACGGCGCCTCTCCGCGAAATGGCAGCACGCCCGCCATCACTCCTGCCAGCCCGAGCAGAATGCTGGCGAGGACCATCAACGCCAACGGCCACGGAAACCAGTGCGTGGCACCAAGCAACGCGTCGTAGGCGCCGTCCTTGCCGACGAATCCAAGCGTCAGCGGCACGCCGGCCATCGAGAGCGCGGCGGCGCCGCCCGCCAGCGCGGTGAGCGGCATCGCGCGGCGCAGTCCCGCGAGGGCGGAGAGATCGCGCGTGCCGGTCTCGTGCTCGATGGCGCCTGCGACCAGAAAGAGCGCGCCTTTGTAGCCCGCATGCGCGACCAGATACACGAGCGCCGCGATGATCGCTTCGCGGGTGCCCACCCCGAGGAGCATCGTCAGCACGCCGAGCGCGCTCACCGTCGAGTACGCGAGGATCCGCTTGAGGTCGGTTTCCTGGACGGAGCGATAGGCGCCGAGGACCATCGTCGCCGCGCCCGCCAGCGTGACGGCGGTCGTCCACGCGGTCGTCCATCCGAGCACGGGCGTCATCCTCGCCACGAGGTACACGCCGGCCTTCACCATCGTCGCGGAGTGGAGGTAGGCGCTGACCGGCGTCGGCGCCGCCATCGCGTTCGGCAGCCAGAAATGGAACGGCACCTGCGCCGATTTCGTGAACGCGGCGAGGAGCACCAGCCCGGCGATGGCGCCGTAGAAGGGACTGGCGACGATCGATGCGCGCTCGGCCACCATCGACGCGAGACTCGTCGTGCCCGAGACGCCGGCAAGCAGCACGCCCGCCGCGAGCAGCGCCAGGCCGCCGGCACCCGTGACGATCAACGCCTGCAGCGCCGCCGATCGCGCGCCGGCCCGCTCGTGCTCGAAGCCGATCAGCAGGTACGACGTGAAGCCGGTCAGCTCCCAGAACACGAACAGCGTCAGGACGTTGTCGCTGAGCACCGTGCCGAGCATCGCGCCCATGAACGCGAACAGCGAGGCGTAGAAGCGTCCCGCCTGCGCGTGGCCCTCGAGGTAGCGGCTGGCGTAGAGAACGACGAGCGCACCGATGCCGGTGATCAGCGTCGCGAACAACAGCCCCAGGCCGTCGAGGTTGAACGACAGCGACAACCCGAGCGATGGCGCCCACGGCAACTCGACGAGGCGCGGGCCGCCGGCGATCGCGTTGCGCATCTCGTTGGCGAAGACGGCGCAGAGCACGGCCGGCCAGCCAGCAAGCGCGGCGGTCCACCGCGGATACCGGCTCGCCAGCCAGGCCGCGAGGATCGCGACCACGAACGGCGAGAGGACGAGACCGATCACTCACGTGATGCTACCGTGAGGTGGTTCCGGCCGTGCTACAGGTCGTTGCCGGAGTAGGACTGGTTGAACGACTTATTGCAGAGCGGGAAGTCCGGAACGATGTTCTTCAGCAGCGCGTACGACAGCGGCCGCCAGTTGAGGAACGACGGGTCCATGATCTTGACCCGATCCAGCGCGCCGTCGGCGTCGGCCGTCACCCAGTGGACCACGGCCCCGCGCCAACCTTCGACGAAGCTCCAGGCCGGCTCGTACGCGGGCAGCCGGCCGATCGGCACCTGCAGCGGCCCGTCGGGCAATGCGGCGATCGCCTGACGGATGAGCCCGACCGACTCGCGCGCTTCCTCGAGCCGAACCAGCGTTCGCGCCTTGACGTCGCCGGTGGTGAACACCGGCACGCGGAAACGCAGCGCGCCGTAGGCCGCGAAGGGATAATCGCGCCGGACGTCGGCATCGATTCCTGACGCGCGGGCGACGTAGCCGAGCACGCCATGGTCCCGCGCGATCTCCGTCGTCAGCGTGCCCGTGCCCTCCAACCGATCCATCACCAGCGTGTTGGCCAGCGTCAGCTCGGCGATCTCGTCGAAGTCGCGGAGGACCGACACCAGCTCGGCGGCGAGATCGAGATCCGGCGGCAGATCGTGGACGACGCCGCCGGGCACGACGCCGCCACGCAGAAGTCGATTGCCGGTGAGCCGCTTGTTCAGCCGCAGCAGCCGCTCGCGGATCCGGAAGCAATGCGAGTGCGCGACCGCGTAGCCGGTGTCGTTGGCGATCATGCCGAAGTCGCCGACGTGGTTGTAGAGCCGCTCCATTTCGAGCAGGACGACGCGAAGATGGCGCGCCCGGTCCGGCACCACGGCGCCGGCTGCCGCCTCGATTGCCTGGCAATATGCGAGCGCGTGGCCGACCGTCGTGTCGCCCGACACGCGTTCGGCCAGCTCCACGCCCTGCTCGGGCCGTCGGCCTTCGAACAGCTTCTCCGTGCCCTTGTGCGTGAAGTACAGGCGCGACTTCATGTCGATGATCGTCTCGCCGACGACGCTGAAGCGGAAGTGGCCGGGCTCGATCACGCCGGCGTGGATCGGGCCCACTGGAATCTCGTAGACGCCTTCGCCGCCGACCTCGCCGAAGGGGAACGGCCGGCCATCGTCCGTGAACTCGCGGGGCGCGGCATCCTTGCGCAGCGGAAAATAGTCGGCCGGCCAGAACCCGTGGCGCACGAGCGGCCGCGGGTCCGGATGCCGGTCGGCGGAGATGCCGAACAGGTCGTAGATCTCGCGCTCGAACCGCGAGGCCGGATAGTGAAACGTCGCCAGCGAGGTGATGAGGGGCCGTTCGGCGGACACCGGCGCGGTCGCGTGCAGGCTCCATGGCTCGCGCGCCGGGCGGAAGAGATAGTGCACCTCGAACGTCCGGCGATCCGCGCGGCGGTCGCCCGCCGCCATGAACACGAGCTCGGCGCCGAACCTGCCGCGCAGGAGCGCCGCCAACTTGGGGACGGCATCCGGATCGATCGCGCAGTGCAGTTCGTGATCGCGGATCACGCGCAGCCCGGCCACCTGGCCGGGATGCGCCTCGACGACGGCGTGCTGCAGCTCGGACACGCGTGCGTTCATGGCGTGCCGATCTCCATGATCTGCTTCAACAGCGAGTCCACCGACGGCGGGAGCGTGAGGCCGAGGACGACGAGCGCCACCACCGACAGGGCGAGCGGCGCCAGCGTCCACGGCCGCGGTTCCCCGGCAGCGACGCCCTCGGTGGGCGGGCCGTACAGCATCCGGTTGAGGTGGCCGATCATCGAGATGAAGCTGACCAGCAGCAGCGCGAGCACGATCCCCATCAGCCACGGACGCCCGGCGGAGAAGCCGGCGCGCAGAATCGCGAACTCCGACATGAACAGGCCGAACGGCGGCAGGCCGATGATCGCGAGCACGCCGGCGGCGAACAGGCCGCCGGTCCACGGCATCGTGCGCAGCAGCCCGGAGACCTGACTGATCTCGGCGGTGCCGTAGCGCCGCAGCACGCGTCCGGCGAGCAGGAACGTCATCGACTTCGCCAGCGCATGGTTCAGCAGGTGCAGCATCGCGGCGAACGTCCCGAGCGGGCCGAGCGCGAGCCCCACCGACATCAGGCCGACGTGCTCGATGCTCGAGTACGCGAGCATGCGTTTGAAGTTCCGCTGGATGACCAGGCTGAACGATCCGATGGCGAGCGAGAGCACGCCGAGCGCGACGAACAGCTCGTTGGTGAACGACTCGCCCACCGCCGCGTTGACCACGGCCTCCCACCGGACGATCGCGTAGATCGCCACCGCGAGCACGACGCCGGACATCGTCGCCGCCAGCGCCGCCGGCGCCTCCGAGTACGCGTCCGGCCGCCAGGTATGCATCGGCGCCAGACCGGCCTTGGTGCCGTAGCCGACGAGGATGAACACGAAGGCCAGCTGGATGACCTCCGGATGAAGCCGCGGCGCCGACGCGACCAGCACGGTCCAGTTGAGCGCGTCCTCCTGCCGGCCGACCAGGTTCACGAAGTCGAAGTAGCCGAGCACCGTGCCGCCGAAGGCGAGGGCGATCCCGACCGAGCCGATGAGGATGTACTTCCACGACGCCTCGACGGACGCTTTCGTCACCTGCAGCGGGATCAGCAGCGCCGAGGAAATCGTCGTCGCCTCGATGGCGATCCACATCACCCCGAGGTTGTTCGCGGTGACGGCCAGCAGCATCATCGCCGTCAGCAGGTTGCTGACGATCCGGTACTTGCGTGCCTGCGCCGGATCGTAGTCGTCGCCGCCGTGGAGACCCGGGCCGAACCACGCGGTGAGGACGCCGACCGCCGCGACCGCCAGCGCGACCAGCAGCGACAAGGCATCGGCGCGAAGGAACTCGCGCGGTCCCGAGGTCACGACTTCGCCGGCCAGCAGGCGCATCCACAGCGACACCGCCGCCGCGAGCGTGACGAGCGCGAGCGCGACGTTCGTCCAGCCGACGACGCGCCGGTACGGCGTCAGCAGAAAGGCGACGGCGGCGCTCGCCAGCGGCGGACCGAGGAGAAAGGTGAAGACGGTCACGAGGCCTCAGTGCTTGAGTCGGTTGAGCTGCTCGACATCGATGCTCTCGAAGGTCTCGTGAATCTGATAGATGAACACCTGCATCACCAGGAACCCCATCAGCACGTCGAGGAACACCCCGAGCTCGACGATCAGCGGAATCCCGAACGTCCCGAGGACGGCAAGCAGCGCGAGGCCGTTCTCCAGCATCAGGAACCCGATGATCTGCGTGATCGCCTTCTTGCGGCTGATGATCACGAACAGGCTGACGAAGATCAGGCCCATCGCGAGCGGCATGCCGGCGCGCGTCGGCAGCTGGCTGACGGCGACGATCGGTCGCGTGATCGCGTAGGCGAAGAGCACGAGGAGCCCGGAGACGACGAGCGACGTCTCGGTGTTGACGTACGGCGCCAGCTCGCGCTCGGCCGCGAACCGCGCCTCCATGCGCCGCAGCAGTCGCGGAATCCACAGCCCCTTGATCACGAAGACCACGACCGCGACCGCGTAGAGCTCGTGATCGCGGCCGAAGTAGGCGACGACCGCGGTGAGCCACGCCAGCGTGCCCGATTGCCACGCGAACGCGGTGATGTAGGCGGGCACGCCCCGCCGCCACAGCAGGATGAATCCGAACAGCAGCGCCAGGCTCGAGCCGAGCACCGTCAACTGCGCAAACACGCTTCCCATCCGCCCTACCTCAACAGGAACGACGACGTCACCGCGAGCAACGCCAGCACGAACGACACGCTCAGCAGCTCCGGCACGCGAAACAGCCGGAGCTTGGCGATGCGCGTCTCGAACACCGCGATCAGCCCGGCGAGGACGACCAGCTTGACGATCAGCGCCATCAGCGACACGGCCAGCGCCATCGGCGTCAGCGTGACCGCGGTGCCCCACGGCACGAAGAGATTGCCCATGAGCACGAAGAAGATCAGCAGCTTCACCGCCGCGGCCCACTCGATGAGCGCAAGGTAGCGCCCCGAGTACTCGAGCACCATCGCCTCGTGGATCATCGTCAGCTCGAGATGCGTCGACGGATTGTCGATGGGCAGCCGGCCGGTCTCGGCGAGGGTGACGATGAAGATCGCGCCGAACGCGAGCAGGTGGCCGGGGCTGATCGCCTCCGACGGCGTCGCCAGCGTGCGGGCGATGATCTGGCCGAAGTTGGTCGAGCCGGCGCTCAGCGCCAGCGCGAAGATCGCCAGCGCCACCGTCGGCTCCGCCAGCGCCGCCACCGTCATCTCGCGGCTCGCGCCCATGCCGCCGAACGGCGACCCCGGGTCGAGCCCGGCGAGCGCCAGGAAGAACGTCGCCAGCATCAGCAGGTAGACGACCACCAGCAGATCGCCGACGCCGTCGAACGGCAACGGCGCGGCGATGATCGGCACGAGCAGCGTCACCGCGACAGTGCTGGCGAAGACGACGAATGGCGCGGCGCGGAACAGCCACGACGCGTTGTTCGACACCACGACTTCCTTGCCGAACAGCTTGCGGAGCTCGAAGTACGGCTGCCACATCGGGGCGCCGCGCCGATTCTGCAGCCGCGCCTTGCACCAGCGGATCAGGCCGACCAGTCCCGGCGCCAGGAGCAGCGCCAGTGCCGCCTGCACCACCTCGAGCACGTAGCCGGTCATCGCCACCTCGCGGCGCTGAGCAACAGCAGGAGCGCCAGCGCGATGTAGACGAGATACAGATGCACGGACCCCGACTGCAGCCGCCGGACCTGCGTCGCCGCGGAGCGCAGCGCTCTGATGATCGGGGCGTACACGACCCGCTCGAACCAGGGATGAATCTCCGTCCGGTACTCGATCGACCGGACGAAGTACCGCGAATCGGGATGGAAGCTGATCGACAGGTCCTTCGAGGGCCGGTACAGCTCGGCGAACACGCGCCGCAGCGGCTCGGCGAAAGCCGTGGCGGTGTACTCCATGCGCGCCGTCTGCCCGATTCGGCCGCAGCCCCACGTGTCGGCCAGCCGCGTGCGCCGGTTGACGCCGGCGACGAGGAACGCGATCGGGATGACGCCGAGCACGAGCAGCAGTCCGATCGCCAGCCACGACGGCGACATCTCCCCGACCGCGCCGGTGAGGCCGACCGGCAACCCGAGCGTGATCCCGACCTCGGCCGCCGCCACCGCTCCCGGGCCGTCGATCGCCATGGCGATGATCTGGGCCGCACGCGCGGGCACCACGCCGAGCGCGACGCACGCCGCGGCCAGCGCCGCCATCGCGACCTGCATCGACCACGGCGCTTCGTGCGCGCCGGCGGCGGCCGACGATCGCGGGATGGCGAGGAAGGTGATGCCGAACGCCTTGACGAAGCAGGCCGCGGCCAGCCCGCTCGTGAGCGCGAGCACCGCCACGGAGATCGGCATGATCAGCGCGACCTCGGGATTGGGAATGCTCCAGCCGCCGAGCAGCGCCTGGAACACCAGCCATTCCGAGGCGAATCCGTTGAGCGGCGGCAGCGCGGAGATCGCGCAGGCGCCGATCAGGAAGAACAGCGCCGTCCGCGGCATCCCCTTGATCAGCCCGCCCATCTCCTCCATGTTGCGCGTGCCCGTGGCGTGCAGCACCGAGCCGGCGCCGAGGAACAGCAGCCCTTTGAAGCAGGCGTGGTTCAGCGTGTGGTACAGCCCGGCCACGAGACCCAGCATGGCCAGTGTCGGCAGGCCGTAGGCGCGGAACATCAGCCCGGCGCCGATGCCGATGAAGATGATGCCGATGTTCTCGACCGAGTGAAACGCGAGCAGCCGCTTGAGATCGTGCTCCATCAGCGCGAACAGCACGCCCAGCAGCGCGGAGATGGCGCCGAATCCGAGCACCAGACCGCCCCACCACGCCGGGCCGCCCGACAGGAGATCGATGGTGACGCGCAGCAGGCCGTAGACGCCCATCTTGATCACCACACCCGACAGCAGCGCCGACACATGACTCGGCGCGACCGGGTGCGCCATCGGCAGCCACACATGGAGCGGCACGATGCCGGCTTTGGTGCCGAACCCGATCAAGGCAAGCACGAACGCCACGTTGCGCAGCCCCGGCGCGATCGATCCGGATCGAATGCTGTCGAACGACGCCGTCAGATCGCCGCCCGAAAGCAGCAGGAACATCGCGACGAGCGCCGCGAAGCCCGCATGCGTCAGCGCGATGTACCACTGCGCCGCCCGGACGGTCTCCGGCCGATCGTGCTCGGTCAGCACCAGGAGATACGCCGAGAGCGACATCGCCTCCCAGGCGACGAGAAACGTCAGCGTGTTGTCGGCGATGACCTCGACGGTCAGCGACAGCAGCAGCGCGTTCAGCATCGCGCCCAGCAGGCGCAGCGAGTAGCGGCCCTCGTAGGCGGCCGAGTAGGCCGCGCCGTAGAGCGCCACCGCGGCGCCGACCACGCCGATGAGGATCAGGAAGAAGGCGCTGAGCCCGTCGATCCGGAGCGCGACGCCGGTGAGCGACAACACGCCGGGCGCGTCGATCCGCACGACCTCGCGGCCGAGACAGAGGATGCCGAGCAGCACGCTCGCGGCCGAGGCCGAGAGCGCACACCCGGCGACCAGTCTTCGGCCGGCGCGGCCGCGAACGGCGATCGCGAGCAGCATGCCGAGGCCGTAGCCGGCGAGCACGACCGCGAGCAGCGTCGGCGCCGCCATCTCAGGATTGCCTCAGCAGGATCAGCGACAGCAGCCCGATCAAAGCGATCACCATGTAGGTCAGATAGGCGTGCGCCGATCCCGACTGCAGCGCCCGCACCCGAATCGCCCAGCGCGTCAACCCGGCGATGATCGGCGCGTAGAGATACCGCTCGAACCAGGGCACGATCGCGCTGCGATAGGTGATCGACCGGACGAAGTACTCCGACTGCGGATGAAACGCGATCGACAGATCCTGCGTCGGCCGGATTAGCTCGGCGAAGACGCGCCGCAGCGGCTCCGCGAAGGCGGTCGAGGTGTACTCCATCCGCGGCGTCTGGACCACGCGGCCGCATCCCCAGGTGGCACTGACCCGGACCCGACGGCGGGCGCCGAAGACGCGGGCGCCGACCCAGACACCCGCCACGAGGATCGCCAGACCGATCGCGACGAGCAACGGCGACATCCCGGCGACGCCGGCGGGGCTCGCGACCACGACGACCGGGCCGGCAGGCGGCATCGGCGCCGCGGCCAGCACCGGCTGCGCCGAGAGCGCGCCGGTGAGCGCCGCCCGCACGGGCACGGCCGCCAGCGACAGCGCCACGCACGCCACCGCCAGCGCTCCCATGCTCGTCCTCATCGTCAGCGGCACTTCGCGTGCGTGTCGGGCGTCGTCCGATCGCGGCATGGCGAGGAAGGTGATGCCGAACGCCTTGACGAAGGCGGCAGCCGCGAGGCCGGCGGTGAGCGCGACGATGCCGATGGCCAGCGTCGAGAAGGGCGCGACGAGCTTGGCCGAGCTGGTGACGCCGGGCAGCAGCGATTGGAACAGCAGCCACTCGCTCACGAACCCGTTGAACGGCGGCAGCGCCGCGATCGAGAGCGATCCGACGAGGAAGAAGGCGGCGGTCCAGGGCAGCCGCGCGATCAGTCCGCCGAGCCGGTTCATGTCCCGTGTGTGCGCCGCGTGCAGCACGCTGCCCGCGCCCAGGAACAGCAGGCCTTTGAATGCCGCGTGGTTGAGCGAGTGATAGAGCGCGGCGCTGAGCGCGAGCACGGCGGCAGGGATCGATCGCAGGCTGACGAAGAGAAAGCCCGCGCCGATCCCGATCACGATGAGGCCGACGTTCTCGATGCTCGAGTAGGCGAGCAGACGTTTGAGGTCGTCCTCCATCAGCGCGTAGAGCACGCCGACGACCGCCGACAGCGCGCCGGCGCCGATGAGCAGCATCCCCCACCACGCCGGTCCGCCGCCGAGCAGGTCGAGGCCGACGCGGAGGATGCCGTAGACCCCCATCTTGATCATGACGCCGGACATCAGCGCCGACACGTGACTCGGCGCGGCCGGGTGCGCGCGCGGCAGCCAGACGTGCACCGGCACGAGCCCGGCTTTGGATCCGAACCCGACGAGTGCCAGCAGGAACACCGCGTTGCGCGCCGCCGGCGACATCGCCGCCGCTGCAGTCCGCAGATCGCCGAACGACGTCGACGCCGCGCCGGTGGCGACGATCAACAGCGCGGCGATGATGCATGCCAGGCCGGCGTGCGTCATCGCCACGTACCAGGTGCCGGCCGCCACCGTCTCCCGTTCGTCCGACGTCGTCAGCACCAGGAAGTACGACGTCAGCGACATGCCCTCCCACATCAGCGCGAACGTCAGCACGTTGCCGGCGCCGGCCACCAGGCTCATGGTCAGGAGGAAGAGGTTCAGCATCGCGCCGAGCCAGCGCAGGGAGTGGCGCCCCTCGTAGTGGCGGGAGTACGCGGCGCCGTAGAGGGCGCTTGGAATCGCGACCAGACCGACGAGGAGCAGGAAGACGCTGCCGAGCGGGTCGAGCTCGATGGCGAAACCGTCCGCCACCGAAAGCAGCGCCGGCCCGCGCCACGACCACGGCATGCCGGTGAGCAGCACGGACAGCGCGAGCGCCGTGCCACCCGCCGAACCAACGATGGCGCCGAGCGCACTGCTCCGCCGGACCGCGCCCGCGGTCGGCGCGAGGAGCGCGCCGGCGACGCCGAGCCCGTAGCCGGCCAGCATCAGCCAGAACAGCAGGCTCATCGGCGGCCGACCGCGGCGAGGATGCCGCGAAGAATGTCCGCGGGCTCCGGCGGACAGCCCTCGACGAACGCGTCGACGGGGACGAACTCATCGACGCTGCCCGCCACCGCGTAGCTGCCCTTGAACACGCCGCAGGTGCTGGCGCAGTCGCCCACCGCGACGACGAGCTTGGGGTCCGGCGTCGCTTCATACGCTTTGAGCAGCGGCACCGCCATGTTGCGGGTCACCGGACCGGTGACGAGCAGCATGTCGGCATGGCGGGGCGAGGCGACGAAGTGGACGCCGAAGCGCTCGCTGTCGTAGACCGGGCCCGACAGCCCGGAGATCTCGAGCTCGCAGCCGTTGCACGATCCCGCGTCCACTTCCCGAATCGCGAGCGCGCGACCGAACAGGCGCCGCGCCTGGCTGTCGACGTCATGGAGCAGACGGACGAGCGTCTGGTCCTGCGAAAGCGGCTCGGTGGCCAAGCCGACCTGGAGAATCTTCGAGAACAGGCGCACGGTTACTGGGGCTCCGGCCCTGGACGCGACCGGGGCGCTCGACGGCTCACCGCGCCTCCCGTCTGAGCTGCTTCAGCATGTCGCGCGTGCCGACCAGATGGCTGTTGAAGATCGCCCGGGCGGTCTTGAGCAGCTCCATGATGCGCGGATCGCGCAGCTCGTAACGGACGGTGTTGCCGACCTTGCGGGAGGCGACGATGCCCTTGCCGCGGAGGATCGCGAGCTGCTGGGAGACGACCGGCTGACTGATCTCGAGGCGGCGCTGCAGTTCCTGGACGCTGTGCTCGCGCCGGCCGAGGCACTCGAGGATGCGGATCCGGATCGGGTGCGCGAGGGCGCGGAAGAACTCGGCCTTGAAGGCCTGGAGATCGGTGTGCATGTCTATCGCCGTTCGATCGACAGCGTCATCGGCGCGGCCCCGAGCAGCGCGAGGAAGCCGAACGACAGCCGGCCGGCGCGGTTGACGAGGTCGAACACGAGATGCTGGCCGGGCTCGGCGGTGAAGACGACGCTCTTCCAGAACAGCGTGTTGTTGGCGCGCAGGCGGTGTTCGCCGGGCGTCACCGTCACGGTGACGACGTCGCCGAACATCAGCGTGTGGACGGGTTCTTGATCGATGCGGGCGTAGATCTGACGGTGCTGGACGTCGTCGGGGTGGGTGCGGCTGAAGGTGACCTGGGTCAGGCCCGGCGGCGGCGGCGGCTCGCCGGGTGCGGTCGACTGCATATAGGTATATTACTATATTGCGTTGCTGGACGGCGTTCGCGGGCGTTCAGGTGCTTCCGGATGCGATGCGGTCGGCCGACGATGTTGGGGCTCCGGGCGGGGGCGGGTTTCCCGGTTCGCCGGGACCAGGCCCTCCGGAATCCGCTGTAGAATTGGGGTTCTCAGAGTCGGGGCGTAGCGCAGCCTGGTAGCGCACCTGCCTTGGGCGCAGGGGGTCGCTGGTTCGAATCCAGTCGCCCCGACCAAAATCACTAACGTTTTCACACGTTTGTGAATTCGGCGAACGCGGATCGAGCGTCGGCTGACAATTGGCTGACAATCGGTAGCGTGCCAACCCTGCTCGTCGCGCATTTCCTTCACCCAATCTGAGCGGTCGTTTCGTCAGCGTGCTCGACACGATTGACGCGCCGTTCGCGCGCCTGGCGCATCGACTCGGCCAGCGA
>DASTCC010000495.1:0-2714 GCA_035711465.1 Vicinamibacterales bacterium | reverse complement strand
CTCTGACCCTACTCCGACCCCCCTCCGACCCCCCACCGACCCCGTCGCTCACTCCACCGTGAACGCGAGCAGTTTCAGCTCGCCGCGGCGCTCGAGCTGCAGCACGACGGCGTCGCCCGACTTCAGGCTGTCGATCGCCGCGCGCAAGGCCGCAAGCGTCGCCACCGGCGTCCGGTTCACTGCGTAGATGATGTCGCCGGGCGCGAGGCCGCCGTCGCGCGCGTCGATCGCGTTCGCGGCGGTCGAGACGATCAGCACGCCGCTCCTGGTGCGCAGGCCGGGCATCGCCTGCGCCATGCGCGGGTCGAGATCGACGCCGAGAACTCCGAGACGCGGCACGAGATGTTGACGGGGATCGGCCGTGCCAGACAGGCCCAGCAGATCGTCGCGCTCGGTCATCGCGACCGGCTCGGTCGTCACCCTGCCGTCGCGGAGAATCTCGAGGCGGACGATGTCGCCAACGAAGCGGCGATACAGCGTGACCTGGAACTGACGTCCGTTCTCCATCGGCTTGCCGTCCACCGACAGGACGATGTCCCCCGGCTTCAGGCCGGCGCGAAAGGCGGGCGTGTTGGGGAGGACGTCGGCGAGCACCACGCCGCGATCGCGCGGCAGGCCGAGCCCCGCGGCCAGCAGCGGCGTCAGAGTCTGCGCGCGCACGCCGATGTCGCCGCGACGCACCCGTCCACTCTTTTTGATCTGCTCGTAAACGGTGCGGACGATGTTGCTCGGCACGGCGAAGCCGACGCCGTCGTTGCCGCCGCTCCGCGAGAGCAACAGCGTGTTGATGCCGACGAGCCGGCCCTGGAGATCGACCAGCGGTCCGCCGCTGTTGCCCGGGTTGATCGAGGCGTCGGTCTGCACGTAGATCATCGGCGACTCCGGCTCGAGCTGACGCGCGACGGCGCTGACGATGCCGAGCGTGACCGAGTTGTTGAGGCCGAGCGGACTCCCGAAGGCAAGCACCAGCTGACCGGCCTTGAGATCCTCCGAGTCGCCGAACGTCAGCGCTCGCAGATTGCGCTCGTCCACCTTGAGGACGGCGAGGTCGGTCTCGACATCGAAGCCGACGAGCGAGGCAACGACGCTGCGGCCGCGCGCGGCGAGAATCGACGACGAGGCGGACGTCGACGGCAGCTCGACGGTGATTCGCTGGGCGCCGCGGACGACGTGCGCGTTGGTGACGATGTAGCCGGTGGTGTCGACGATGACGCCGGAACCCGACGCGCGTTGCGTGGTGACGAGATCGCCGGGGGCCGGCACCAGGCCGGACCCGGCCCGATAGGCGGTCGCGAAGATCTCGACTACCGCCGCGTTGACGTCGCGGGTGATGCGCTCGACGTCCTCGCTCAAGGTCGCTGGTCCCGGCGGCGTCGGCCGCGCCTGCGCGGCGGCGACGCTCGCGATCAGGGCCAGACCGCATGCGGCGAGCGCAATCGATCGAACGGGCAGCATACGCATCGGCTGACCTCCGTTACGGCCCGGCGACGGTGGCGGCATAGTCCGCACGTCGACGTCCCGGTCCGGATGCGCGATTGTCGTCGGCCCGGTCAGATGCGGCAAGTGAATCCCGTCGACCAGCCCCCGAAGTGGTGGAGGTGCCGCGGCCGGTGCTGTAGCATCAGCGTGTCCGCTTCCCAACCCGAGATTCGAATGAACGCGAGCGTGCTGTCGTGTGCGGCGGTCCTCGCCGCGATGTGCGCGATTGGCTCGAGCGCCGGCGTCACTCAAACTGATCCGGTTGCGCAGATGCTCGCCCGGGCGCGCGCCGCCCTCGGCGGCGATGCAGCGCTCGCCGATGTGCGGACCGTCGTCTTCAAAGGCTCGTCCGCCGAAGGCGCCGGCCATACGCAGTCGCTGGGTGAGTTCGAGATCTCGGCGGTCCTGCCGGACAAGTACGTGAGGGTCGAGCGACGGACGAAGTCATCGCCGCCAGCAGGCGGCGTGGACCTGCAGCCACGCTTCTTCACCGATCTCTACGTGGTCGGTCTCGACGGTCCGCAGCCCATCTATCGAGTGCCGCTCCTCACGGCTCAGACCGACCTCCGCCGCGCCACCGCGTCTGAAGCGCGCACCCTTCGCGACCGCGCGGCCGCCGAGTGCGGTCAGTTCCTCTTCGGTCTGCTGGCAGCTTCGATCGACGGAGCACCGCTGACGTTTGTCGCCGATCCGAACGATGCGCAGGCCCTGATTGCCAGTGGCGGCAGCCTCGCGTTCAATGTCCGCTTCGATCCGGTCACGCACCGGCCGGCGCATTTCGGCGACTTGGAATACGGCGACTATCGGGACGTCGGCCGGCGCCGCGTTCCGCATCTGTTCACGAAGCACATCGCCGGGCGAGTGAAGCATGTCTGGCGAGTCAAGCAAGCGCAGTTCAACGTCGAGGTCGACGCGAAGGTGTTCCGTCAGGACACTTGGATGCGCTGACGCTACCCGCGCTACTCCACTCTCAACGGACCTCGCCGCCCGCAGCCTGCCGCCCGCAGGCGGCAGCCCGCGGCTAGCGCCCGTTCTCCTTCGCGAGCAGGAGACGCTTCCGGTCGATGCCCCACCGATAGCCCGAGAGCGATCCGTCGGTGCGGACGACGCGATGGCAGGGAATAGCGACAGCGAGCGGGTTGGCCGCGCAGGCCTGGGCGACGCCGCGCGCCGCGCCGGGCTGTCCGAGACGCGCCGCGATCTGCGCGTAGCTCATCGTCTGGCCGGCGGGGATG
>DASTCC010000494.1:0-9631 GCA_035711465.1 Vicinamibacterales bacterium | reverse complement strand
CCGGTCTTCGTCGCGAACCTGCGCATCAGATCCGGCGTGCCGAGCGCGGTCGGGCGATCGAACGTCTCGAGCACCAGCCGCGCGAACGCGCCGACGGCGGCCGCGGTCCCGAAGAGTCCTGCGTGTCCGGCGACGCCGCCGAGCGCCGCCGCGTTCTCGTCGTGTACCTCGCCGACGATCAGTCGGCCGCGCCAGGGATCGATCTCGGTCGGGGCGATGCGCGATCGCAGCGTTTCGGGCGGATGGAAGAGCAGCGGGGCCGTGGTGACGACGCCGACCCGATCCAGCAGTGCGTTCAGCGGCGCCCGGCCGACACGCTCGAGCATCAGTCCGACGAGAATGAACCCCGGATCCGAGTAGACCGACGACGATCCCGGCGCGCGGTCGAGCGGCATCGCACCGATCGCGGCCTCGAACGCATCGCGCCCGCTGAGCGACTCGAACAACCGCGCGTGCGCCGGCAGTCCCGACGAATGATCGAGCAATTGCCGAACGACGACGGCGTCGCGATCGCTGCCGCGCCAGGCCGGCGATAGTTCGCTGACGCGCCGGTCGAGATCGAGAACGCCGTCGAGGACGAACCGCATCGCCAGCGACGTCGTCGCGATGACCTTGGTCAGCGATGCGAGATCGAAGATCGTCTCGAGCGATGTCGGGGGCGCGCCGGCGTCGTACGTGAGCGCGCCGATCGCGTCGGTCCAGATCACGCCATCGCGGCCGCCGACTTCGATCACCGCCGCGGGAAACGCGCGCGCCTGTTGCGCGTCGACGAGCAGCGTGCGCGCCGCGGCAAACGCCGTCGCGGCGTCAGCGCGCATCACCGTGCGGCTCGAGCAGAATCGGCTTCAACGCCGTCAGGTATCCGCGTGAGGGCGCCTCGGCGCCGGTGAGGCTGTCGTACGAGAACAGCAGGATGCCCGCCGCGCCCGCCCGGCGCGCCGCGCGGAGGTTCGCGCCGGTCTGGGCCACCGGCAGGCGATACGCGCCGATACCGGCCCACATCGGCGTCTCACCGAGCAGCTTCCGGGTCGCGTTCACCTGCGAGGCGAACGTCTGCGCGTCCTGCGTGTAGATCATCGGACAGACGACGTCGAGGTAGCCGGCCGACGCCCATCCGGCCCAATCCTGATACCGATGCGTCCGCGCCTCGGCATGGTCGGGCACGACGGCGGCGGAAATGGTGATGCCCGGCCGGAGCGTCCGCGCCGACGTGACGATGCGATGGACCAGCGTGGTCAACCGCTCGCGGCGGAACGCGTCCCACGCTTCGGGGAACGCGCGCGTCCAGGCGAGCGGGTCGGTCGAGCGATCGAGCGCGCTGCGGCGATCCGCCTGTGTCGCGGCGTGCCGAGCCGCGCGAAAGGCGTCGAGCGCCGGCCGGCTGTAGTCGAAGTCGTTCGACGGATAGCGGATGTAGTCGAGGTGCAGGCCGTCGATGTCGTAGCGCTCGACGATCTCGTTGACGACGCGGACCGTGTAGTCCTGCGACCCGTCGGTGATCGGCGACAGGAAGATGCCTTCGCCGCGCGGCGAGGACTCGCGCGTCCACTTCGCGATCGCGTTCACGTACCCGGGCGACTTCGGCGCCATCGTCCTGAGTCGGCCGGCGAGCGGCGCCGGCACCATCAGCCATTCGGGATGGCGGCGAACGACGTGATTCGCGGCGCGCGGCAGCGTCACTGCGCTCGAGACCAGATTGACGTTGACCCAGGCGTGGACCTGGAGACCGGCGCGATGCGCGAACGCGATCGTCGCCGCCAGCGGATCGAAGTCGCCGCGCTGGCTGCCGAGATCGGCGGCGCGCGGCTCGATGTCGCTCAGATAGTAGGCATCGCCGCGGCCGCGCACCTGGACGAGCAGCGTGTTATAGCCGGCCTCCGCGGCCGTCGTCACCATCCGTTCGATCGCCGCCGCCGACGTCAGCGACGTCCGCAGCACCCAGAGGCCGCGCACCTCCCGCGGCGCCGGCGCGGTGGGAATGCTGGTCTGCAGGCCTCGCGCCGAAGGTGCGATCGACAGCACCGCCGCGAAGACGACGACGAACGCGAGGCGGGTCGATCTCGATCGCATCGGACAGCGATCAATAGGATACGCTCAACGCCCGATGCGCATCGCGACGTTCGACACGAAGGAGGCGGCCGCGGCCGCCGTCGCCAAGGAGATCGCGCGCGCGTTGCGCGCCGCGCCGTCGCTCGTGCTCGCGCTGCCGACGGGCCGCACGCCGGTGCCGTTCTATCGCGAGCTGGTGCGCCTCCATCGCCGGGGCCGGGCGCCGTTCGCGCGGGCGACGACCTTCAACCTCGACGAGTTCATCGGACTCGGCCGCGGCGACGCCGGCAGCTATCGCGCCTACATGGATCGACATCTGTTCGATCACGTCGACCTCGCGGCGCGCCGCATTCACGTGCTCGACGGCCGCGCGCGATCGTGGCGCGACGAGACGGCGCGATTCGAGGCCGCGCTCGGACGGGCCGGCGGCGTCGACGTGGCGGTCGTCGGCATCGGCCGCAACGGCCACGTCGGCTTCAACGAACCTGGCGCGGCGCTGGCGGCGGGCACGCATCGCGTGACGCTCGCCCGCGAAACCCGGCGCGCCAACGCCTACCTCTTCGACGACGACATCAGCCGCGTGCCGACGCACGCGCTGTCGATGGGCATCGGCACGATCCTGCGCGCGCGGCGCGTCATCCTGCTCGCGACGGGTCGGAGCAAGGCGGAGATCTTGAGACGCGCGATCGAGGGTCCGGTGACGACGCGGGTGCCGGCGTCGCTGCTGCAGGTGCATCCGGCGGCGATGGTCTTCGCCGATCGGACGGCGGCGGCGCGGCTCTCGAGGAAGGTCAGCTGAGCTTCAACAGCTTGCGCAGCGTCGGCTCGAGGTCCGCGCCCAGGGCCTCGCGGATCGAGTCGTCGGCGGTCTTCAACCGCTTCAGCGCCTGCGGATAGGTGAGGTTGGCGCGCTTCATCACGATGGCGGCCTTGACGTTCCACTTCGCGCGCTTCAGCAGCCCGTCGGCCTCTTCGGGATCGATTCCGCAGACCACTGCGACGATGCGGCGGGCGCGATCCTTGAGCTTCTCGGATCCCGTCTGCACGTCGACCATCAGGTTGCCGTAGGTCTTGCCGATCCGCACCATCGCGATGGTCGTCAGCATGTTGAGCACCATCTTGGTCGCGGTGCCCGCCTTGAGCCGCGTCGAGCCGGCGATCACTTCAGGCCCGACCGCCGGCGCGATGATCAGATCGACGTAGTTCTGCAGCTCGGTGCCGGGCCAGCAGGTGACGAAGATGATGCGCGCGCCCTTGTTCCGCGCCGAGGTCAGCGCGCCGCGCACGAAGGACGTCAGGCCGCTGGCCGAGACGCCGATCATCACGTCCTTCTTGCTCACGCGCACCCGCGCCACCGCCCGGGCGCCTTCCTCGAAGTTGTCCTCGACGCCTTCGCGAGCGCGGAACACCGCTTCCTGACCGCCGGCCATCAGCCCCTGGACGAGCGACGGGGCAGTGCCGAACGTCGGCGGCATCTCGGCGGCTTCGAGCACGCCCAGACGTCCGCTGGTGCCGGCGCCGACGAGGATGACGCGCCCGCCCTTCTTCAGCGCCGAGACGATGATCTCGACCCCGTGGGCGATGCGATCGCGCTCCTTGTGCACCGCGTTGACGACGCGGCGGTCCTCGGCGCTGATGAGGTCGACGATCTCGCCGACGGGCATCTTGTCGATGCCGAGCGAGTCAGGGTTGATGGCTTCGGTCGGCAGGTCCTGCCACTTCGAATGGTACACCATGGAGGACGACGTCTCGTGTCGAACAAGTAGAGCCTAACCGGCTTGGCCGGCGCACTTCAACCGCGGCCGCGGTCCGGGTACGATGGCGCGACGCGCATGACGAAGCGACCGCACCGCGCCGCCGGTCCGACGGAGCCTGCCGAATCGCCCCGCCCGCCGGGCTCCGTCGTGCGCTACCTGCGCCACCTCGAAGTCGAGCGGCGGATGGCGGCGAACACGCTCGAAGCCTACGCGCGCGACCTGACCCGCCTCGCCGCGTTCGCAGCGGCGCGCGAGCTGGCGCCCGAAGCGCTCGGACGCGCCGATCTCGAAGAGCTCGTGCGCGAGTCGATGACCTCCGGCCTGTCGCCGGCGTCGACCGCGCGTCTGGTCGCGGCAGTGCGCGGCTACTACCGCTTCCTTCGTCTCATCGACGCGATCGCGCAGAATCCGGCCGACGATCTGCACGCGCCGCGCACGTTCGCCTCGCTGCCGCGGTTTCTCTCGCTCGATCAGGTGGACGCGCTGCTGGCGGCGCCCGACGTCTCGACGCCGCGCGGCGTCCGCGATCGCGCGCTCATCGAGGTCCTCTACGCGACGGGCCTGCGCGTCTCCGAGCTCGTCGGACTTCGCCTCGCTGACGTCAGGCTCGACGAGGGCTACGTGCAGTGCCTCGGCAAGGGTCACAAGCAGCGTGTGGTGCCGCTCGGCGACGCGGCCGTGGCCTGGGTCCGCCGCTATCTCGTCGAGGGCCGTCCCGCGCTGCTGCGGCGGCGCGAAAGCGTCTGGCTCTTCGTGAATGCTCGCGGCGGCCAGCGTCTGTCGCGCATCGGCTTCTGGAAACTGCTCAAGGCCTACGGCCAGCGCGTCGGCCTGCGTACGCATCTGAGCCCGCACGTGCTCCGGCACTCCTTCGCCACGCATCTGCTCGAGCGCGGCGCCGACCTGCGCGCCATCCAGGCGATGCTCGGCCACGCCGATCTTTCGACCACCCAGATCTACACGCACGTCCTCGAAGCACGGCTGCGGCAGGTCTACGATCAGTTCCATCCGCGCGGCGCGTGACCGGACGCGAGTGATCTCACGCAGAGGCGCGGTGGGAGGAAGAGACGCGGAGGCTCGGTTGCCTTGACTCGTCGTCGATCTGCTGGTGGAGGCCTTGGACGCGTAAGCACCTCTCCGCGTCGTCTGCGTGAGAACTATCGGCGCGGAGCGCGGTGCGAGTCATCTCACGCGGAGACGCCAAGGCCGAGCTTCGCTGCGAAGCGACTCTGCGTCCTCTGCGTGAACTTCCAGGTCTCTGCGTGAGATGGCCCCGTGGTTTGGTCCGCCACAGCGCGCCTGATTGACCGCACTCGGATCCGTCTGGTACCGTTAGCTGTTCGGCAGGCCCAGAACCAGCCTGCCTGTCAGGAGAGACTCTGCATGGGGCGCACCGGCCGCCATTTGTTCACGTCCGAATCCGTTACCGAAGGCCATCCCGACAAGATCGCGGACCAGATTTCCGACGGCATCCTCGACGCCATCCTGGCGCAGGACCCCGTCGCCCGCGTGGCGTGTGAAACGCTCGTCACCACCGGGCTGGCGATCATCGCCGGTGAAATCACCACCAGCTGCTACGTCGACTTCCAGCGCGTCGTCCGCGAGGTCATCAAGGACGTCGGCTACACGCGCGCGAAATACGGTTTCGACTACGAGACCTGTTCGGTGCTCTCGTCGATTCACGAGCAGTCGCGCGACATCGGCCAGGGCGTGGACACCGGCGGCGCCGGCGACCAGGGCCTGATGTTCGGCTTCGCCTGCAAAGAGACGCCCGAGCTGATGCCGATGCCAATCATGCTCGCGCACAAGCTCGTCCGCGGGCTCTCCGAAGCGCGCCGCAACAACACGCTCGAGTACCTCCGGCCGGACGGCAAGTCGCAGGTGACGATCGAGTACGACGGCGCCAAGCCGGTCCGCGTCGACGCGGTCGTGCTCTCGACACAGCACAGCCCGACCGCCTCGCACGAGACGATCAAGACCGACCTCACCGAGAAGCTGGTGAACACGATCGTGCCGGCCGAGCTCAGGGACAAGAACACGAAGATCTACGTCAATCCGACCGGGCGTTTCGTCACCGGCGGGCCGCACGGCGACGCCGGCGTCACCGGGCGCAAGATCATCGTCGACACCTACGGCGGCGCGGCGCCTCATGGCGGCGGCGCTTTCTCGGGCAAAGATCCGACGAAGGTCGACCGGTCGGCCAGCTACATGGCCCGCTACATCGCCAAGAACGTCGTCGCCGCCGGCATCGCCGACCGCGCGCTGGTGCAGCTGGCCTATGCGATTGGCGTCGCCGATCCGGTCTCCGTCCTCGTGGACACCGAGGGCACCGGCCGCGTCGACGACACGAAGATCGTCGACCTCGTCCGCGCCCACTTCAAGCTCACGCCGCGCGGCATCATCGAGGCGCTCGATCTGCGGAGGCCGATCTACCGCAAGACGGCGGCCTTTGGTCACTTCGGCCGCACGGAGCCCGACTTCACCTGGGAGAAGACCGACAAGGCCAGCGTGCTCAAGGCCGACGCCGGACTCTGAGATACTGACGGCGGATCGCCGGTCGATCCACGAACGTGAGAGCGCTCTTCAGAAACCTTGCGCTGGCGACGGCGGCCCTCGTGGCCGCCGTCGGCCTGTACGTCGTGTTCACGCGACCGGCGAGGGCGATTCAGTTCGACGCGGCGATCCCCGAGAACGTCGTCTTCGGCGCGTACCACATCCACACGTCGCGATCGGACGGCAGCGGTTCGGTCGTCGACGTCGCCGCGGCCGCACGACGCGCCGGTCTGAAGTTCGTGATCCTCACCGACCACGGCGACGCGACGCGGGCGCCTGACCCGCCGCAGTACCTCGACGGCGTGCTCGTGATCGACGCGGTCGAGATCGCCACCGATGCCGGACACGTCGTTGCGCTCGGCTTGCGCGAGCCGTCGGCGTTCCCCCTCGCGGGCGCCGCCCGCACGGTCATCGACGACATCCATCGCATGGGCGGCCGCGCGATCATCGCGCATCCCGATTCGCCGGAGCCGCGGCTGCAATGGCGCGACCGGCGCGTCGAGGCCGACGGCGTCGAGTGGTTCAACGTCGACTCGGAGTGGCGCGACGATTCGTGGCCGCGCGTCATCGGCGCCGCTGCCCGCGCGCTGCTGCGGCCGGCGGAATCGATCGCGACGCTCTTTTCACGCCCGGTTGCGACGCTGCAGCGCTGGGACGCGATGTCGCGATCGCGCGATGCGTTCGGCCTCGCCGCCGTCGACGCCCACGCGTCGGTGGGCTGGGACGACGACGAGCGCACGCAGCCGACGACGCTGCTGGCGTTTCCAAGCTACGAGGCGTCGTTCCGCGCGGTCGCGCAAGCCGCGATCCTGTCAGGCCGACTGACCGGTCGCGCCGATGACGACGGCGCCGCCGTGATTGCGGCGATCGCCGGCGGCCACACCTACTCGGTCATCTCCGGTATCGGCAGCGCGACAGCCGTCGAGTTCTCGGCGACCCAGGACGGCGGGCGCGCCACGATGGGCGACCGGCTCCAGGCGACGACACGCACCGCCGTCCGCGCCGCGGTGCCGGCCGCGCCCGGCGCGCGCGTCGTGCTGCTCCAGAACGGCAGGGAAGTGGCAAGTGGCCGCGGCGCGGTCGAGCACACCAATCCCGGGATTCCAGGCGCCTACCGCGTCGAGGTCTTTCTGCCGACGGCCGCGGTGCCCTGGATCGCGACGAACCCGATCTACATTGGCGCGCCGGCGCCGATCGAGGACGTCGCCGATCAAACGCCGCCCGCCTCGTTGCTCGCCCTTCCGACGGGCGCAGAGTGGCAGATCGAGAAGGATCCGCAGTCGATCGCGTCGATCGCGCGCGACGGCGACGAGCTGCGGCTCAGCTACGCGCTCGCCGGCGGACGTCCGAGCGGGCAGTACGCCGCGATTGCCGCACCGGTCGAAGGCGACAACGGCTTCGACCGCGTCCAGTTCACGGTCCGCGCCGATCGCCCGATGCGTCTCTGGCTGCAGCTGCGGCTGCCCGGCGGCCGCGACGGACAGCGATGGGGACGATCGGTGTACGTCGACTCGACACCGCGTCAGGTGATGATCCGCCTGCAGGATCTCGCGCCCATCGGCGTCACCAGCAGCCAGCAGCCCATCGTCGCGCGCGTGCGCAACGTGCTGTTCGTAATCGACACGGTCAACGCGCTGCCCGGATCGTCCGGCACGGTTTTCCTCTCGGATGTCGCTCTCGGAGTGGGACAGGTCGGGGGATAGCGTTTGGGCCCTGGGGCTTGGGCCTTGGGGCTTAGGGCTTGGGTCGTGCGGCGTGAGCCTCCGCTACGTCCTGACCCTCAACGTGAGGTACGCCGCCGCTGACAGGAACAGAATGTTCGCGGCCCAGGCGGCGAACCAGGCTGGCAGCACGCCGGCACGGCCGGCGGCGTTGAAGAACGCGGTGACCAGGAAGTAGGCGACCGCCAGCACGATCGCCAGCCCGATGCCGTAGAGCGCGCCGCGCTTGCCGGTGGTCACGCCGAACGGCACCGCGAGCAGCGTCATCACGATGGTGACGGCGGGGAAGGCGAGCTTGCGCTGCAGGCTCATCTGCTGGTCGCTCAGCGAGAAGCCGATCGCCTTGCGCTGGTTGATGTACTCGCGCAGTTGCGCGTAGGTCATGACCTCGGTGTCGACCTGCGCGCTCTCGAACTGCTCCGGTTGCTCGAGCGCCAGCGACTTCTTCGCGAACGCCTCGTGCCTCGATCGATCCGCGCTCGGGAAGGTCTGGATCCAGCCGCGCTCTGCGATCCACTGTCCCGAGCTCCGCTCGAACGTCGCCATCACCGCGTGCGCGTGACTCAGCAGGCGATAAGGCGGCTTCGCGCTCGGCTCGAACACCGAGAGGTTGTGCAGCCGCCGGTTCCGCGCGTCGTAGAACTGGTAGTAGTAGATCGATCCGTCCTTGGCGACGAGCCAGTGGCGGTTCTCGAGGACGTTCTCGGTATGCGGCGGCAGGCCGCGGATCATGTTGTCGAGCGCGTCGGCGCGTTGATTGGCGCGGGCAACGACGCGGTCGTCGAGCACGAACAGCATCCCGCTCCAGACCGTCGCGAAGAACAGCAGCGGCATTGCGGCGCGGTAGAGGCTGACCCCCGACGCCCGCATGATCGTGAGCTCGCCGGTCCGCGACAACGCGCCGATGGTGCCGAGCCCGGCCACCAGCGTCGCCAGCGGCACGATGAACGCGACGAACTGCGGCGTCGAGTACCACAGGAACTGGAACATCAGCTCCGACGTCGCCTGGCCCTTGAACAGCTTCTCGATGCGATCGAGGAACGCGCCGAGGTAATAGAGCCCGAGCAGCGCGACGAACGCGAGCAGGCCCATGCGCAGATAGGTGCGGCTCACGTAGACGTCAAGGAGCCGCGGCCGCGGCAGATGAAACGTCGGCACGCGAAGCACGACGACGACACGCCCCGTCGACCGCGCCGGCGCCTCGGCTGCTACGCTCTGACCGGCGCCTTTACGCAACAGCCAGCGGGGAAGTCGAATCTGCAGACCGCGACCGGCGGCGCGGCGCTTCGCGAGCAGCGCGGCGACGCCGACGAGTCCGACGGCGATGTTGGGGATCCAACGGGCCATGTAGGCCGGCAGCACGTGGCCCGCGTTCCAGAGCGCGCCGCCCTGGACGCCGCTGTAGTAGCCCTTCGTCCACGCCTCGGCCTGGATCATGATCGCGTAGTAGCCGCCGACCACCGCCAATCCCATCGTCATTCCTGCGAGCTTGCCTTCGCGGCGCGTGTGCAGCCCGAGAGCGAGGCCGATGGGCGCGAACACCAGGCAGGC
>DASTCC010000493.1:0-4319 GCA_035711465.1 Vicinamibacterales bacterium | reverse complement strand
CGAGAGCGCCGCTTCCCCGCCGGCGCGCGCGAAGTCGTCGACGTCGGCCCAGGCGATGAACAGCGGATCGATCGCCATCGCCGAGGCCGCCGAGTACGGCGAGGCCTCGCCCGCGGCCATCGTGCCAATCGGCAGCAGCAGCAGCCGATCGAAGCCGGCCTGCCTCGCGTAGGCGGCGAGCAGCGCCAGGTCCGGCAGCTCGCCAATGCCCCAGCTCCGCGATGACGGCGCTGAGAAAAGCGGCAGCATCAGACCCGAATGGCGCGTCACGTAGCGACGCTCCGCGCGATCGTGGCAAGGACGCGCTCGACGCCGGCGTCGAACGTCTCTGGCTCGGTGAGCAGGCTGATCACCAGAAACGCCTCGGCGTGAAAATCGAAGAAGTACCCCGGATGCACGACGACACCTTCATCTTCGATCAGATGACGCGCGAGATCTTCGTCCGAGGCGACGGCGGGCACGCGCACGGCGACCGACCATCCGCCCTCGGGGGGAAGCACGCTGACCGGCGGCACGGCCTTCGCGGCTGCCTTCAAACGATCGAGATTGCGGCGCAGGCGAGCGGCGATAGCGGTCCTGACTTCCCGACCGGCGTCGAGCAGTACCGGCGCGGCGACCTGCACGGGCGTGGAGACCGAGAGATAGGAATCGGCGATGACATCGAGCCGTTCGAGCGCCGGCGCGACCAGCCGATCCGGACCGTCGGCGACGATCCACGCGAGCTTGAGCTGCGGCAGGCCGACCGATTTCGACAGCCCGCCGAGCGCGAACGTCAACGCCTCCGGCGTCGTCGCGCCGATCGCACGGCAGGCGTCGGCGCGCCGCTCGAGCGGGTACTCGGCAAAGACTTCGTCGGCGACGATGGCCAGGTCGCGCGCGGCGCAGAAACGGCGCAGCCAGGCGCGGTCGTCGGCGCGCAGCATCGAGCCGGTCGGATTGTTCGGCGACACGACCAGCACCGCGCGCGTCCGATCGGTGCACGCGGCCTCGAGGCTGGGGCGATCGATCGACCACGCGCCGTGATAATCGAGGCGGTACGGCTGCGACGTCACCGCGTCGAGCGTCGTCAGCAGATCGAAGAGCGGATAACTCGGCTGCGGCACGAGCACGGCGTCGCCGGGATCGCAGAGCAGCTTGAAGAGAAAGCTGTAGGCCTCACTCGTGCTCGCAGTGAGCACGAGCCGATCGGGATCGACGGCCTTGCCTTCGGCGTCCCAGGCGGCCGCGATCGCTGCTCGCGCCTCACGGCGTCCGCGGGGATCCGGATCGTAGGTCGCGGCGCGCGCATCGCTCAGGGCCGAACGGAGCACGCCCGGGTACGAGAGGCTGGCGGCGGTGGGATTGGTTGCGGTCAGATCGAGCAGTCGTGCGCCCGAACGACGCGCCGCCGCGAGGGCGCGGCTGAGGCGATTCGGCTCGAGCTGCGGCGGCAGCCGCGACGCGAACATGCAGCGACCAGCTTAGACTAGACGACACGGAATCAGGAGACTCCCGCAATGCAGGTGCGTTCGATGCTGTTCGCGTCCCTCGCGGTCTTCGTCCTGGCGCTCGCGCCGGTCGACGCCGGCCAGCAGGCGCCGCCGGCGCCGCCGAAGATCTCGGTGCCGTACACTATGTTCAGGCTGCCCAACGGGCTCACCGTGATCCTCCACGAGGACCACAGCGTGCCGGTGGTGTCGGTCAACGTCTGGTATCACGCCGGATCGGCCAACGAGAAGCCGGGCCGCACCGGCTTCGCGCACCTTTTCGAGCATCTGATGTTCGAAGGATCCGCGCACGTCAAGGAAGGCGACTTCGACAACCTCCTCGAGGCGGCCGGCGGCGGCAACAACGCCTCGACCTCGGAGGACCGGACCAACTACTACATCGACGTGCCGTCGAACGCGCTCGACCTCGCGCTCTTCCTCGAGTCCGACCGCATGGGCTACCTGCTCGGCAACGTCTCCGAGGCGCTCGTCAACGGCCAGCGCGACGTCGTCAAGAACGAACGGCGGCAGAGTTACGAGAACGCGCCCTACGGCAAGGCGGCGCTGCGTATTCCCGAGGTGATGTTTCCGAAGAACCATCCGTATCACTGGCCGGTGATCGGCTACATGGAAGATCTGACCGCGGCGTCCGCCGAAGACGTGCGCGACTTCTTCCGCACCTACTACGCGCCGCAGAACGCCAGCCTGGTGATCGCCGGCGACATCAATCCGGCCGAAGCGCGCAAGAAGGTCGAGCACTGGTTCTCCGACGTCGAGCGCGGCCGCGACGCGGCCCCGATCGACGCGCCGCCGGCGGCGCTGAATGGCGTCGTCAAGGAATCGATGACCGATCAGGTCCAGCTGCCGCGGCTCTACCTGGTGTGGCATTCGCCGGCGCTCTACGCGCCCGGCGACGCCGCGCTCGACGCCGTCGCCAGCGTGCTCGCCAGCGGCAAGAACTCGCGGCTCTACAAGCGGCTGGTCTACGACATGCAGGTCGCCCAGAGCGTCAGCGTGTTTCAGTCGTCGAACATGCTGTCGTCGCTCTTCTACGTCGTCATCACCGCCCGGCCGTCGAATGACCCGCCCGCGCAGGTCCTCGAGAAGCTCAAGGCGCTGGTCGACGAGGAGCTCGAGAAGCTGCGTCAGGAGCCGCCGGCCGAGCGGGAGCTGCAGCGCGTCCTCAACCAAACCGAGGCGTCGTTCTACGGCCGGATGGAGAGAGTCGGCAGCTTCGGCGGCAAGGCCGATCAGCTGAACGGGTATCTCGTGCAGACCGGCAATCCCGACTACTTCAATGAAGATCTGTCGCGCTATCGCTCGCTGTCGCCGAACGATCTGCAGGCCGCGGTGCGGCGCTGGCTCGTGCCCGACCGCCGGCTCGAGCTCACGGTGCTGCCGGCGCCGAAGGGAGGCCAGCAGTGACGCGCCGATTCCTGACCTGCGCCGCAGCCACCGTCGCTGCCGTCGCCCTCGCGACCGGCGCGCCGCTGGCGCAGCAACCCGACCGTTCGAAGGCGCCGGTGCCCGGTGCGGCGCCGGCGCTGAAGCTGCCGCCGATCCAGAAGCGCGCGCTCGCCAACGGGCTGCCGGTCTGGATTGTCGAGATGCACGAAGTGCCCGTCGTCGACGTCACGGTGATCGTCAAGGCCGGCGCCGCCGCGGATCCGGTCGGAAAATACGGCCTGGCCAGCTTCACGTCGGCGATGCTCGACGAGGGCGCGGGCTCGCGCGGCGCGCTCGAGCTCGCCGACGCCGTCGAGTTCCTCGGCGCGTCGCTTTCCACCGGCAGCTCCTTCGATGCGTCGTCGATTCAGCTGCACACGCCGGTGTCGAAGCTCGACGAGGCGCTGCCGCTGCTCGCCGAGGTCACGATCCGGCCGACGTTCCCCGCCGAAGAGATCGAGCGCATGCGCAAGAACCGGCTGACCAGCCTGCTGCAGACGCGTGACGACGCGTCGGCGCTGGCGTCGGCGGCCTTCGCGCGCGTGTTGTATGGACCGCGCCATCGGTTCGGGACGCCGGCTATCGGCAATGACGCCTCGAACGGCGAGATGACCGGCGACGACCTGCGCGGCTTCTACGCGGCGCAGTACCAGCCGCGCAACGCGCACGTGCTCGTCGTCGGCGACGTCACGCCCGACGACATCATGCCGCGCCTGGAGAAGACGCTCGGCGCGTGGAAGAACGGCGCTGCTCTGCCGCCGGTGGTGACGCTCCCGGCGGCGACGCAGCATGGGGCGCGGCAGATCTATCTCGTCGACAAGCCGGGCTCGGCACAGGCGCAGATCCGCATCGGCTGGATTGGCGTCGGACGCGACACCGCCGACTACTACCCGCTCGACGTCATGAACACGATCCTCGGCGGATCGTTCACGTCGAGGCTCAACCAGAATCTTCGTGAACAGCACGGCTATGCCTACGGCGCGGGCTCGCGCTTCGACATGCGCAAGGCGCCGGGGCCGTTCTCGGCGTCGGCCGGCGTGCAGATCGACAAGACGGTCGAGTCGCTCCGCGAGTTCTTCAAGGAGCTCGACGGCATGCGGACGCCGATTCCCGCCGGCGAGCTCGAGCGCGCGAAGAACCTCGAGGCGCTCGGCTTCCCCGGCACGTTCGAGACGACCAGCGGCATGGCCGGCAACCTGGCGGAGCTCGTCGTCTACAACCTGCCGGAGTCGTTCTTCAACGAGTACGTGCCGCGCATCCAGGCGGTCACCGCGGCAGACGTCGAGCGCGTGGCCAAGCAGTACCTGCAGACGGACCGCTTCGCCGTCGTCGTCGTGGGCGATTTGAAGGTGATCGAAAAGCCGATCCGCGACGCCAATCTCGGCCAGGTCAGAATCCTGACGGTCG
>DASTCC010000492.1:0-11160 GCA_035711465.1 Vicinamibacterales bacterium | reverse complement strand
GCTCCGACCCTGCTCCGACCCTGCTCCGACCCCGCTCCGACCCCGCTCCGACCCCGCTACTTGATCTGCTCTCTCAACCTGCGGGTTTCGGTCAGCAGCCGGAAGTCACGGTCGGCGTCTTTCCACTGGGCGAGCAGGCCGTCGAGGACGGGCTTTGCCTCGGCGGGGCGGCTCTGCTCGACCAGGGCCGACGCATACGAGAAGCGGGCGGCGACGACCGCCGAGTCGAGCGTCGCGCCCTGGTCGATCGCCGACTTGTAGTCGGCGATCGCACCGGCGAGGTCGCCGGCGCGCTCGCGCAACCGGCCGAGATGCAGACGCAGCTCGCGCTGCTGCGGGAACTCGCGTGCGAGCGCCTCGGCGCGATCGATCGCTTCCTGATGCTTGCCCTCGCGCGACAGCTGATAGGCGCGGCCGATGATCAGCGGCGCCTGCACCGTCGGCCCGTTGCCCGCGCTCTTCTCGAGCGCGTCCAGCGCCCGACGGGCGACGCCGAGATCGCCCCACGCCGCGAGGAAGGCGGCCGCCTGGGCGCGGACGTTGTCAGGCGCCTTCGACGCCAACGTCGCCTCGAGGCTCTTCAGATCCACGTCCCGCCGATCGTAGACGGCGAGATTCGCATGTTTGCTGAACTCGAGCGACGCGATCTCGGCCGGCGTTCCCGAAGACTGGATCTGGAGCTTGACGCCGTCCAGCAATCGCTCGAACGCCGTCAGCTGGCCGCGCCAGAGCAGAATCCCAGCCCGCGCCTGCGCGAGCTGTTGTGGCGACGCCATCGTCTCGGCGGCTTTCCGATACTCGTCGGCCTTCCGATCGCCTGCCGCCACGGCCGTCGTCCAGCGCAGCGTCGCCATCGCGCCGTCCGGGCGGACCTCGAGCGCGCGATTCATCATCGCCGTCGCCTCTTCGCCGCGGCCGAGGTTCAGCAGCGTCTGCGCGGCGTTGGCGATCGGTGTCGGCTCGTTGGGGGCGATCTCGATGGCGATGCGGAACTGCTCGAGCGCCTTCTCGAATTCGGCGTGGCCGAGATGGTAGACGCCGAGATTGTTGCGCGCGGCGAAATCTCGCGGATACGACTCGTTCATCAGCTGCAAAGTCTGCAGCGCCTTCTCGTCGTTCGCTTCGACGCGGACGGCGTGGTTCCAGACGATGTAGAGCCGCTCGTACTCGCTGACGCGATCGCGCAGCTCGTAGGCCCTGGCGCCCGCGTCCCGCGCCTCCTCGGTGCGCCCGAGATTCCACTGCACGACGCTCAGCTTCGCGAAGGCCAGCGCGAAATTGGGATCGAGCTCGGTCGCCTGGCGGAAGAACGGAATCGACGCTTCGTCGCCCTTGGTGACCCGTGCCCGCAATCCCATGCCGTAGGCCTTGAGTGCGTCGAGCGACGACGTGCTGGCTTCGGTGACCGGCATGTCGTACTTCTCGATCGACGCCAGCGATTCGCCGAGACCCTGTCGCAGCTTGGTCACCGCTTCGCCGACCCTGGTCAGCACTTCTTCCTTCGCGTTCGCCTGCAGCTGCTCGCGCCCGAGCGAGGCGCCGGTCTGGCAATTGAGGACGGCAATCGCGATCACGTACGCGTTGCCGATCGGCGCGATCGATCCTTCGACGGTCGCCTTGGCGCCGGCACGCAGACACACGTCGCGCGCGATCGGGCCAGTGACCGGAGTGTCGGCGTCGCGCTGCATGAGCCGGAGCGTCCGCTGCACCTGCTGATCCGCCAGCAGCGTCACGAACGGCGTCTGCTGCAGCTGCACGGCGACCGCCTGTTTAAGCGCGTCGTCGAAGACCGGCTCGGGCGTCTTGTTCTCGAAGTCGGCGATCAGCAGCATGTCGCGTTCCGCGAACGCAGGCGTCGGCGTCGTGCCCGATCCGAACGCGAAGTAGCCCATCACCGCGAGCACTGGCACCGCGATCGCGAGCTTCGGCCACCACCGCGCCGCTCGCGAGGCGGTCGTCGATCCGGCCGGGGCGGCTGGCGAGCTCACCGACCAGGGCGCTGCGCTGGGCGACGCCTGGGGCACGGTCGCGCCCGCCGGTGTGGCGGCCGGCGCGCGCAGTCCCGACGTGTCGCGGCGCGCGCGACTCAGCTCGGCGAGCATGTCGGCCGCGCTCTGGAAGCGCATGCGCCGATCCTTTTCGAGTGCGCGCTGAATGACGCGGACCAGTTCCTCCGGCAATTCGGGATTGGCGGCGCGCGGATCCGGCGGTTGCCGGTTCAGGATGGCATCGAACACGACCGCCGTCGTGGTGCCGCTGAAGGCCTGGGCCCCGGTCGCCATCTCGTAGAGCACCAGGCCGAGCGCGAACAGATCGGTGCGACCGTCGAGCTCCTCGCCACGCGCCTGTTCCGGCGACATGTAGTTGATCGATCCGATCGCCATGCCCGGCACGGTGAGCCCGGCCGAGAGCGCCCGCGTCTCCGCCGTGGCGTGCGCTTCGTTGCCGCCGCCGAGCTTGGCGACGCCGAAGTCGAGGAGCTTCGCCTGCCCCCGCTTCGTGATCATGATGTTCGCCGGCTTGATGTCGCGGTGGACGATCCCCTTGAGATGCGCGGCGTCGAGCGCATCGGCGATCTGGCAGCCGATGTCCAGCAGCTGATCGATCGGCAGCGCCCGTCCCTTGATCTTCGTGCGTAGCGCCTCGCCTTCGAGCAGCTCCATGACGATGAAGCGCCGGTCACCTTCCTTGCCGATGTCGTAGATCGTGCAGATGTTCGGATGGTTGAGCGACGACGCGATCCGCGCCTCGCGCTCGAATCGCTCGACGACCTCGGCGTCGAGCGTCAGATTCTCGGGCAGGAACTTCAGCGCGACATGACGGCCCAGCCGCAGATCCTCGGCCGCATACACGACCCCCATGCCGCCGGCGCCGAGCTGGCGGAGGATGCGGTAGTGCTGGAACTGCTGGCCGATCATGTCGGAATCATAATTGGCTGGGGTCTGGCCCCGCGCTAGTTGGCTTGATGCAGCGCGAAGACGGCACCCTGCGGATCCGCCAGGACCGAGATCACGCCATCCTTGCCGATCGACATGTTCTGCACGTACGCCTGCGCGCCGAGGCCGAGGGCCTGCGTGGTGGCGGCCGCACAGTCGGCGACCTTGAAGTAGATGAGCCAGTGCGGCGGCGTGTTCGCGTCGCGGGCAGAGGCGGGAACGATGCCGCCGACGAACTTGCCGTCGTGCTGGATGTGCAGATAGTCACCGCTCGCGTCCGGGTTCGTGCTCTTGCCGGTGTCGATGCCCCAGCCGAAAAGCTGCGCGTAGAACTGCGCGGCCTGCTCCTGATCGGGAGAGCTGAGCTCGACCCAGCATGCGGTGCCGGGCACGTCGGAGACGCCGACCCCCGTATGGCCGCTCGCCTGCCACAGCGCCAGGACGGCGCCCGTCGGATCCTGCAGCACCGCGAGCCGGCCCTGACCGGGCACCTCGAGCGCGTCCTGCAGAATCGTCGCGCCGAGCGTGCGCGCGCGCTTCACCATCTCCTCGACGTTCGTCACCGCCACGTACGCGAGCCAGTTGGGCGGCACGCCCATCGACCGCTGTTCCTTCGTAAGCGGGTACGCCGCGCCGGTGTCGCCGCCGTCCAGTTTGAAGATCGTGTACGCGCCTGCGTCGTGACCCATCGGGATGTCCACAGGCGACCAACCGAAGAGCGGACCGTAGAACGCCTTCGCGCCGTCGGCATCGGTCGTTCCCAGCTCGAACCAGCAGAATGATCCTGGAGTAAGGGGCATCGGGCGACTATAGATCAAGGCTTGGGGCTTGGGGCTCGAAGGCTTGGAGGAGGCTTGAAGGCTTGTCGGGTGCGTCTGCCCCCAGACCTTCAAGCCCCAAGCCCCGAGCCTCCAAGCCTCCCGATCACTCCGCCCGCAGCACGGCTGCCGGCGCCAGCTCCGTGATCCGCCGGGCGGGCCACAGGCACGCGATCGCGCCGACGACGAGCACGACCGCGGCCGGCAGGGCGTAAGCGAACGCGGCGTGGCGATCGACTTCGAACAGAAACTGCTGCAGCCATCGCGCGCCGATCCACGCGGCGCCGAGGCCGACGGCGACGCCGGCGACGACCGGCGTGAGTCCCTGCCTGACCAACAGCGTGACCAGTTGTCCTCCGCGCGCGCCAAGCGCGGTGCGGATGGCGATCTCGCGGCGGCGCTCGACGACCGATCGCGCGACGACGATTACCAGTCCCGCCGCGGTGAGCAGCAGCGCCAGCGCCGCGAACGCGACCGTCGTCGTCGTGTAGAAGCGGCGATCGGCGATCGACGCCGAACGGATCTGTCCGATCGTCGTGATGTCCATCGCCGGCACCGCCGGATCGACGGCGCGAATGGCGGCGTGAACGGACGCGGCCGTGATCGCCGTGCCGGGCGAGGCCCTGATGACGACGGCGATCAGCGCGGATGGCTGCTGCGATCGCGGAAAGTACACCGCCGGAGCCGCTTCGGACTGGAGCGACTGGAACCTGACGTCCGCGACGACGCCGACGACCTGATAGCCCTCGAACGAGCGGCCGATCGGATCGACGTCGCCGAACATCGCGCGCGCGAACGATTGCGAGACGACGGCGACGCGCGGACTCGTCGGCGCATCGGACGCGTCGAACAGCCGGCCGCGCACCAGCCCGATGCGCATCACGCGAAAGAACCCGTTGTCCACGTGGCGGTTGTGACCTCCGACCGATCGGCAATCGGGCGGAGCCGGATCCGGCGGACGGTGTTCGCAGCCCGGTGGATCGTACGAGCCGGAGAAGTCGACGCCCCGGAAAGGCACCGCCGTGCCCATGCCGACGTCCTCCACGCCGGGAATCGCACGCAGCCTGCTGACGATGTCACGCTCGAACAGCCCGATCGCGCCCGGGATCGAGTACTTCGCGTCGAGCAGCCGCATCTCCACCGTGACGACGTCGTCCGCATCGTAGCCGAGCGCGACACCGCTCAGCCGCCAGAAACTGGCGAGCAGGAGCGCGGCGCCGGTCAGCAGGCAGGCCGCGAGGGCTCCCTGAACCGCGACGAGCACCCCGCGCCAGCGCAGTGTCGCGCGAGCGGACGAGGCGGGACCCGAGGCTCGCTTGATCGCCGTGACCAGATCGACGCGCGACGTCTGCCACGCCGGCGCAAGCGTCGAGAGGACGGTGACGACGATGGCGGCGCCGGCGGCGAAGGCGAGCATCCAGACATCGACCTGCATCTCGTCGGCGCGCGGCACGGTCGCGGGCACGAGCGACCGGAAGATCGGCAGGAGCAGCGACGCGAGCGTACAGCCGGCGATCGTGCCGGCCGCCGCGAGCACCAGCCCTTCGGTGACGAGCTGACGAGCCAGCCGCGTGCGTCCCGCGCCGAGCGACGCGCGCACCGCCAGCTCGCGCTGACGCTCGCCGAGGCGGACGAGCAACGCGTTGCCGACCGTGACGCACGCGATCACGAGGAGCAATCCGGCGACACCAGCGAGGAGCACGACCGTCGGCCGCACGGCGCCGGCCACCCACTCGTCAACCGGCTGCAGGCGGAACCGGTCGCCGCCGCGCGTCAGGCCACGGCGCTCCATCGACTCGGTCAACGCCGCGAGGCGCGCTTCGGCGGTCTCGACGCTGACGCCGGGGTTGAGCCGAGAGACGAACTCGAAGAGGATGGCGCCGCCCGGCTCGCGCTGGACCTCGGTCCATGACTCGAGCGCCCAGATCTCCGTGGCCAGCGGATAGGTGAATCGAACATCCGGCGCGAGGACGCCGATGATGGTCAGCTGCCGGGCCGCGCGCGGGCGGCGGCCGGCGGCGACCGTGATGGTCTCGCCGATCGCGGACGTGCGTCCGCCGAGCGCGCGCCGCCAGAACGCATCGGACACGACGACCAGCGTTGGTCCCGCGCTCTCATCGGCCGGCGTGAACACGCGACCGAGCGCGGCCTCGACGCCGACGACCTGAAAGAAGTTCGAGGTCACGAACGTGCCGCGCAGGCGCTCGGCGCGATCGTCGAGCTCGAGATCGAGCTGCGCGTCGAGGTTGCCGCGCCACATCTTCATCCCCGCCGTCTGCATGACGTCGGCGGCCTCGCCGTGCAGCGCGTAGAGCCATTCCCTGGTCATCCCGTACGACTTGAATTCGTGACGCGGCGCCATCGTCCGATACACCATCGCCAGCCGATCGGGATCGCGATACGGCAGCGGATCGAGGAGCACGGCCTTGACCAGACTGAAGATCGCGCCGTTGGCGCCGATGCCGAGCGCGAGCACGAGCACCAGGCCGGCGATGAACATCGGCTGGCGACGGAAGGATCGCAGTGCGAAGCGAAGATCCTGTGCGAGCGTGCTCATGAACGAAGCCCTCCGCCGATGCGTGCGCCGGCGCAGCGCCCATGCGCCGCGCACGGCGTCGCCGAACCCCCGGATGCGCGCCAGCAGCGGTCCGCGGCGCTGGCGCTCGACGCTGACGCACCACTCGTAGATCGCCTCGAGCTCGGCGGCGTGCTGCCGGCGGAACTCGGCCGGATACAGGCGAAGCAGCAGGCGGTAGAGCGCGCGGTCGAGATCGGCCATGCCTGCCTCAGGCGCGCCGCTTGATCAGCCGCTTGGTGCGCGCGGTCTCGACGTATCGCGCCAGCTTCTCCGCCTCCTCCGCACAGAGCCGGCGTCCCGCGGCGGTGATCCGATAGAAGCGCGGACGCCCGCCGCCGGATTCGAATCCCGGGGGGACGTCGATCTCGTCCACGAGGTTGGCCTGCGTCAGCCGCTTCAGCGTGCCGTAGAGCATGCCAGGCCAGAGGTGCATCTGGCCGTCGGTCCGATCGAAGACGTCCTTGGTGATGCCGAGCCCGTGCCGCGGCTCGTCGGCGAGCGACAGCAGAATCTGGAACCAGTGTGCGGGAATGGGATGGGGCAGGTCGGCCATCGCTTGAGGTATATCCCGTGCTGTATATACGTGCAAGGACATACCTCGGTTCCGGGATTCGCTAAGGTGAAGAGGACGTGACCGCGCGCATTCTGGTCGTCGAGGACGACACCCGCACCGCGGAGTGGCTGAGGCTCTACCTCGAGCGCGACGGCTTCGCCGTCTCGCATGTGCCCGACGGCGCTCGCGGGCTGGAGGCCGTCAAGGCACGGCCTCCGGACCTCGTGCTGCTCGATCTGATGCTGCCCGGCCTCGACGGCTTCGAGGTGTGCCGGACGTTGCGGGAGTCGTTCGACGTGCCGGTGATCCTGCTCACGGCGCGCGCGTCCGAGGCGGACCGGCTGCGCGGCTTCGATCTCGGCGCCGACGACTACGTGACCAAGCCCTTCAGTCCGCGCGAAGTCGTCGCCCGCGTCCACGCGGTGCTGCGTCGCGCCGGTGGAACGGATGCGGCGGCGGCGATCGTGTTCGGCCGATTGCGTCTCGAGGCGGCGAGCCTCGAGCTGCACGACACCGCGGCCGGCGGCGCGCGGACGCGGCTGACGCCGGCGGAGTGCCGGATCCTCGCCCTGCTCATGCGATCGCCGGGGCGCGTCTTCTCGCGCGGCGAGCTGGTCGAGCGGGCCTTCGACGCCGACTACGAAGGATCCGAGCGCACGGTCGACGCGCACATCAAGAATCTGCGCCGCAAGCTCGGCGCATTCTCCGGCGGCCCGGCCATCGACACCGTGCACGGCGCCGGCTACCGCATCGTCGGTCATGTGGACGCCCCGTAGTCTGTCGTCGCGGCTGTTCGTGGCGATCGCAGGCGTCGCGATGGCGAGCCTGCTCATCGGCGCCTGGCTGTTCGTCCGCGCCGCCAGCATCCAGCAGATTCGTGACGTGCGGGTGATGCGCGGTCCCGACGGCCAGGACCGTGTGATCGAGCGCGTGACCGAGGCGGAGGCGCCGCCAGCGCCGCCGCCGCTCGATCGGCGCCTGCTGCTCATCTTCGGCGTCGTCGTCGTCGGCGCCGCGGCGGCGACGATCGTGATCGCGCAGCACACGCTCGGGCCGCTGCGGACGCTGCGCGCGGCGGCGGAGACCGTCGCCAGCGGCGATCTCTCGGCGCGGGTGCCGGAGCGGGGCGCCGAGGAGCTCGCGTCGCTGGCGCGCGCGTTCAATCTGATGGCCGGGCGGCTCGAGCAGCAGGATCGACTGAAGCGCGATCTGACCAACGACGTCGCCCACGAGCTCCGGACGCCGATCACGAACCTGCGCTGCCATCTCGAAGCGATCGTCGACGGCGTCGTCCGCGTCGACGCCGAGACGATAGGCGCGCTCGGCGCCGATGTCCGCCAGCTCGAGCGCCTGGTCGAGGATCTCGGCTTGCTGGCGCAGGCGGACGCCGGTCAGCTGCGCCTGACGCCGGAGCACGTCGCTCTCTCGACGGTGGTCACCGAGATCGCGCGTGACCTCGCGCCGCGCCTCGCCATCGCCGGCATCACGCTCGATCGCGACGTCGCCGCCGACGCGCATGTCTACGTCGATCGCATCCGGCTCCGGCAGATCCTCACCAATCTGCTCGACAACGCCATCGCGCACACGCCGTCCGGCGGCCGCATCGTCGTCGCCGCGCGCGCCAACGGCGCCGGCGCCGTGGTCGAGGTCCGCGACACTGGAGAGGGCATCGCGCCCGAACATCTGCCGCACCTGTTCGACCGCTTCTACCGCGCCGATCCGTCGCGCTCCCGCCGCACCGGCGGCGCCGGCCTGGGACTGGCGATCGCGAAGCACCTCGTGACGGCGAGCCACGGCACGATCGCCGTGGCCAGCGAGCCCGGGCGCGGCGCGGCGTTCACAGTGACACTGCCCGGCGCTGTACCGCTTGCTGACGAACATTGAAGACTTGCGGCGTACTGGGGCGCACTGGAGGGCAAGGTCTTGAACCTGGTCGACCCCAGTTGCATCCCTAACTACGCGTTTGTAGAATAAACACATGGCCAAGGGTGACTTCGTCGGCGAGTTCGAGCTCTACGTGCTGCTCGCCATCGCGCATCTCGGCGCTGAGGCGTACGGCATCGCGATGCGGCAGGAAATCGAGGCACGTACGGGCCGCGAGATCGCGATCGGCGCGATCTACGCCACGCTCGGGCGTCTCGAGGACAAGGGGCTCGTCCGCTACGGTCTCTCCAGGCCGCAGCCGGTGCAGGGAGGCCGCGCCCGAAAGCTGTATGCGTTGACGCCGGCCGGCGCCAAGGCGCTGCGGCACTCGACCTCGATGCTGGCGCGGATGATGGAGGGCCTCGACATGAGCGCGTCCCGGAGCAAGGCACGATGACTCGACACGATTTCAAGCCGCCGGCGGTCGCGCGGCTGCTGGCGTGGCTGGCGGCGCCCGCGGGCGAGCGCGCCGATCTCATCGCCGATCTGGCCGACGAGGCTTCGCGTCTCGCGGCCACCCGAGGCCCGGTCGAGGCTGCACGCTGGTACCGGCGTCAGGTGCGCGCATCTGTGTTGCCGTTGTTGCGAAGGCGCTGGACCGGCAGCGCCGGTCCGCGGGCCTGGCTCACCGGTCTTGCGCAGGATCTCCGCCTGTCGGTCCGCGCGCTCTCGACCGCGCGGTCGTTCACCGCATGCGTCGTCCTGCTCCTCGGCATCGGCATCGCCGCGCACACCGTGGTGTACGCGGTGGTCGACGCGATCCTGTTGCGGCCGCTGCCGTTCGGCGACAAGAGCGATCGTCTCGTCACCCTGCACTCCATCCATCCCACCCTCGCGCGCGATTGGGACGACGCCGAGGTCTCGTACGAAGATCTGATCGACTTGCGCCGTGAGACGGCCGCGCTCGAGCAACTCGAGGGTGCGATCGACCGCAACGTCTCGATTTCGAACGGCAACGACACGACTCGTGAGCTGGCGGCGTCGGTGACGCCCGGGCTCTTGCCGCTGGTGGGCGCGACGCCGATGCTCGGCCGTCACTTCCGCGAGGACGAAGCGGCGCCGCCCGGCTTCGAGTCGGTGACGATCGTCAGCTACCGGCTCTGGGAGACGCTGCTCGATCGCGACCCGAACGCGATTGGCCGGACGGTGTTGATCAACAACCGTCCCCTGACCGTCGTCGGCGTGATGCCGATGGCGTTCGATTTTCCGGAGGGCCAGCAACTGTGGCTGCCATTTCGCGCCGGCCCCACCAGCACGCGGGCGAATCGCGCGCTTCTGGCGTTCGGCCTGCTCCGAGCCGGCGTGTCGTTCGACGATGGCGTCAAAGCGCTGAAGGGTTCGGCGGCGCGGCTCGCCGAGCGCTACCCCGACACGAATCGCGACTGGGACGTGCACGTCATCCGCTTCCGCGACTTCTTCGTCTCGGGCGGCGAAGCAGAGCAGTTGCTTCTCGCCGTCTCGGTGCTGCTCGGCGTCGCGTGCGCGAATGTCGCGGCGTTGATGCTCGCGCGCGGCATCAGCCGGCAGCGTGAGGTGATGCTCCGCGCCGCGCTCGGGGCGAGCCGGCTGCGCCTGTTCCGGCTGCTCGCGACCGAGGGCGTGCTGGTCACCGCGTTCGGCGGCGCGCTCGGCATCGCGCTCGCCGGCTGGGGCATCGAAGCGCTCGTCGCCTGGATGCCCGAGCCGCTGCCCTACTGGGCGACGCCGCGGCTCGATGCGCGCGTGGTGATCTTCGCCGCGCTCCTCACGATGACCGTGGCGTTCGTCGCCGGCATCATCCCGGCGCTGCGGCTGATGCGGACCGACGTCTCGACGGCGCTCCTGCCCGGCGTGCGGGCCGCGGCCGGCATGCCGGCGCAGCGCCGGCTGCAGCGCGTGCTGGTCGTCGCGCAGGTCGCGATGAGCCTGACCCTGCTCCTGAGCGCGGTCCTGCTGAGCCGGAGCGCGACGGCGCTGCTTCAAGCTGACGGCGGCTTCGACCGGTCGTCGGTGCTCAGCTTGCGTTTCTACATCGCCGGCGATCGCTACGATTCCATCGGGGCGCGCGCCGCGGCGGTGGCCGAGGTCGTCCGGCGCGTGTCGGAAGTGCCCGGCGTGCGCGCGGCGACCGCCACCGGTGCCATCCCGACCGACGATGGCGGCAGCGCGGTTCGCGTGGCGGCGCCCGACGTGGCCGGATCGTTCGAGGAGATCGGCGCGCAGCTGATTCCCGTGACGCCCGAGTTCTGGCGCGCGCTCGATCTGTCGCTCGCCTCCGGACGTACGTTCACCGCCGGCGAGGCCGCCGATCCCGACTCGCCATCGGTGATCGTGAATCGCCGGTTGGCGGCGTTGATGTGGCCCGGCGTCGAC
>DASTCC010000491.1:0-3070 GCA_035711465.1 Vicinamibacterales bacterium | reverse complement strand
GTCCTGGTCCGACTTGTCGAACGGCGGCGTCAGCAGCAGCAGGATGCGCGACCCGCGGTTGACGAGCGACGCGCGAACGGCATCGAGCGCGCGCTCGGCAAACCGTCGCGGCACCGCACCCGACAGCATTGCCCACGACTGCGAGATCGAGTCGATCGCGCACTCATCGTTCTGCGCCGATCCGAGCGGCCGCCCGTCGTCGTAGTAGCCCCGCCGGTACCATTCGCCGTCCCACGCCGCTTCGAGGCGCGAGGCGAGATGGCGCGCGAAGTCGCGGTAGCGGGCCGCCATCTCGTCGAGGCCGCGCGCCTCGCAGATCGGGATGAAGTCCTGCAGGATGGTGTAGAGAAAGAAGCCGAGCCACGTGCTTTCGCCACGGCCTTCGGCGCCGACCTTGTTCATGCCGTCGTTCCAGTCGCCGGCGCCGATGAGCGGCAGCCCATGCGGGCCGCTGGTCAGGCTGCGATCGATCGCCCGGCGGCAGTGCTCGAAGACTGGCGCGGACTCCGGTGCCACCTGCGGAAGACCATAGGCCTCGGCTTCGTCGTCGGCGAGCGGCGGCGCGATGAGGAACGGAACCTCCTCGTCGAGCACGCCAGTGTCGCCCGTGCAGCGGATATATTCGGCCGCGACAAACGGCAGCCACAGCAGATCGTCGGAGCATCGGCTGCGGAGTCCGCGGCCGGACGGTTCGTGCCACCAGTGCTGGACGTCGCCTTCGACGAACTGGCGGCTTGCCGCCTTGACGATCTGCGCCCGCGTCAGCGCCGGCGCGGAGTAGAGCAGCGACATGACGTCCTGCAGCTGATCGCGGTACCCGAAAGCGCCGCCGGGCTGGTAGTAGCCGGCGCGTGTCCAGATCCGGCACGACAGCGACTGATAGAGCAGCCAGTGATTCATCAGGATGTCGAACGAATCGTCCGGGGTGCGAACGACGATGGCGCCGAGCATCCGGTCCCAGAACGCGCCGACGCGCTTCAGCGACGCGTTGGCCGCGTCGGGGTTGGCATACGTCCGGGCCAGGGCGATCGCCTCGTCGCGCGATCGGCCCTCGCCCAGGACGAACACCAGGCGACGGGACGTTCTCGGCTCCAGCGTGATCTGCACGTGCAGGCCGGCGCAGGGATCGATGCCCGCGCCGAATTCGCCGGTGAGCTGCGTTTCCTGGAGCGCGAGCGGTGTGGCCAGCGACCCATTGCGGCCGATGAAGGCCCGACGGTTGCCGGTGGCCGAGACGGGCACCTCGTTCACGGCAGCGAAGCCGACACGTCCGGGGAAGTCGGTGTTGTACGGGTTCCTGGCGAGCACCGCATGTGCGTCGGCGTCGTACTCGGTGATCACGTGGCGCGACTCGCCTTCGCGCGGCGGTCCCAGGATCCAGTCGTTGTAACCGAACACGCTGAGGCGGCGGGCCGTTCTCGTGGTGTTGGTCAGCGTCAGGCTGGCGATGCGTACCGGATCGCGATCGTCGACAAAGATGTCGAGCGCATGCGCGATGCCGTTGAAGACCCTCGAGAAGCGCGTGACGCCCGCGGCGTGGCGGACGCAAACCCGCCCGCTCTCGGCATTGCGCGGCAGCGGCCCCGGTGTCGGCGACCAGGCACGGCCGGTCTCATCGTCTCGCACGTAGATCGCCTCGCCGCCGTGATCGACCACCGGGTCGTTGGCGAACGGCGTCAGCCGGTTCTCGCGGCTGTTCTCCGACCACGTCGTCGCCGAGCCGCCGCCGCTCAGGATGGTTCCAAACCGCTCATTGCCGATCACGTTCACCCAGGGCGCGGGCGTTTCCTGGTCGCCTTCGAGCACGATCGTGTAGCCGCGGCCCTCGTCCGAGAATCCGCCGAAGCCGTTGGGCAGCGTCAGCGGCGGGATCTCGATCGGCGTGTCGTCCGCCGGTGCCGCGGCAGCTTCTTCAGCGGCGGGCACGGCAAGCGCGACGCCCGCCTGGGGCGGCTGCGGCGGGCGCGCCAGGTGCGCGCGCAGGTCGCCGCGATCGGTCTCGATGACGGCGGCGGCGGCCGCCTGGAACAGCGTGCGTTCGGCCTGGCCCATCGCGTCGCCGCGCAGCAGGAACGCCCCGCCCGACTGGTGCTTCCACATTCGCCACGGGCCATCGTCCAGCGTCGACGTCAGCCGCGACTGCACTTCGTCGAGGTAGCTGGTGGGATGCTCGTTGAGGATCACGACGTCGGCCTTCAAGCCCTTCAACCGCCAGTATTCCTGGGCCTCGAGGACCTGGCGGACGACGCCAAGCTCTTCATCGACGACGCGGATGAGGAGGATGGGCAGGTCGCCCGAGATGCCGTGCGGCCACAGGTTGCTCTGCCCGAGCTCGTTGGCCGCCAGCACCTCGGCCGGCGCTCGTAGTGATTCATCGGCGCCCAGCACTCGCGACGCCAGCCGTTCGAACAGCACCGCGTCGTCGCTGCTGACGTCCATGTGCCGACGCAGGCTGTGGGCGTGCGCCGAGGCCAGCGCGAAGGTGCGCGACGCCGTGCTCGGATCGCGGTAGGTCTGCGCCAGCGCCTTCGCGGTTTCGCGATCGGGCGCGACTCCGGTGACGAAGGACAGGCGCACCGACTCGCCCGCCGGAATGCGGACGCGCTGCCGGAGGCTGAGGATCGGGTCGAGCACGAAGCCGGTGGTGCCGGACAGCGGACGGCCGTCGAGGGCGATGGGCCGCTCGACGGTGCGACCGCGTCCGATGAAGCGGGCGCGGTCAGTCTCGAAGGACGGGTCGTCAGCCGTGGCCCCCGGTGCGGCGAGCAAGTGAAACATCCAGGGGACCTGCTCGCCCGGCATGCGTGGACGCCGCGTGCAGAGGATCGCCTGGCGCTCGGGCAGGATTTCGGTCTGCACGAAAAGGTTGCTGAAGACGCGGTGCGCGAGATCCGCGTTGAGCGGCGCCAGCACCACTTCCGCGTAGCTGGTCACCTCGATCCGACGGTCGGCAGCCGATTGATTGGTGAGGGTGACGCTGCGGATCTCCACATCGTCCTCCGGAGATACCGTAATTTCGGTGTGCGCCTCGATGGCGTGGTCGCGCCGCCGGTACTCGGCGCGCGCCTGC
>DASTCC010000490.1:0-3191 GCA_035711465.1 Vicinamibacterales bacterium | reverse complement strand
CTCGCCACCGCCACGACAACCGCCGCAGCACTGCTCGGACTGGGCGATCAGCTTGGAAGGCTCGCACCCGGGTTTCTCGCCGACATCATCGCCCTCGACGGCGATCCCACGTCGAGCCTCGCACCGCTGATGGCCGGACCGGTCTGGGTGATGAAGGACGGCCGCGTGGTCGTCAGCGAGGCGGCACGAAGTAGCCGGGGCGTGCAGTGACGTCACCTCGGGCGCCCTTCAGCATCACCTTCACGTCGTGCCAGCCCACGGTGGTGACGCCCGTCGGGTAATAGGTCAGCAGATAGCGCGCGCGCAGTTCGTCCAGCACCCGGCCGAACAGATTGCGCAAATCGTTCGGAGACGCGGCCAGCCAGCGGCGGCCGCCGCCGGCCGCCGCGAGCCTTCCGAGAAACGGCGACTGCCGCGAGTACATGTCGGGCACGAGCTCAACGACGTGGACGATGGCGCCCGAGCGGCGCGTGGCCTCGAGCACCTGTTCGTTCGACAACCAGCTCGAGGTGTCGTGGCCGTCGCTGAACACCAGGACGACCGGCCGCGAGGCCGCGGCGTCCATGGGACGCAGCTGAAGTCCGAAGAAGACTGCGTCGTTCAACGTCGTGGCGCCGATCGCCTCGAGCCGGCCAATCGCCTCGACCAGCGGCGCGCGATCCACGGTCGCCGGGACTTCCAGCCTGATCGGCTCCGAGAACTTCAGCAACGACGCCGCATCGTCGGCGCGCAGCGTCTTGACCAGGTGCGAGGTCGCGTCGATCAGGCGCTCGAGCCGTTCGCCCTCGAGGCTGCCGCTCGTGTCGAGGACGAGCACCAGGCTCAGCGGCACCGTGTCCAGCGACACCGTGTCGAGCGTCTGCAGCACGCCGTTGTCGGTGACCGCGAACTTGTCGATCGTCAGGCCGCTGACCGTCGTGTTGCCGTTCATGACCGAGACGTCGATGTTGACGACGTCGACGCCGCTCCGAAACGTCGGTTGCTGTGCCTGCACCGCGGCCGCGATGAGCGCCAGCCACAGACACCAGACCCGAAGCCCCGTCATCGCCCGACGCGCGCGCGAAGCCATGCCACGCCTGCGTGATCAACGCCGCCGTTCCTGAACTCCCACCAGTACAGGTCGTCTTTCGGCGCGCTGACGAATGCCGTGACGCGGGCCTGCGCGTCCTGGGGCCGTCCGGCCATCATGTCGACGAAGCCGAGCGCCACGGTGGCGGTTTGCGCGCCTGGCGCGGCGGCCAGAGCCCGCTCGTAGGCGTCGCGGGCGCCGGCGAGATCTCCTTGGCGCTCGAGGCCCGCGCCGAGCGCCAGCGCGCCGAGATATCGATCCACCGGCTCCTGCGCGAGCGCCAGTGCTCGATCGGCGTTGCTGCGGCTCCGCGGCAGTTCGTCCAGGCGAAGCAACACGTGCGCGAGCCGCACGTGGGCACGCGCGTAGCTCGCATCAAGGGCAATCGCCTGTTCGTAGATCTCGGCCGCCTGCGCCAGCCGGCGCCGCCAGTCCATCCGGCTCCTGACATTGGTCGTGGGGTCAATCGCGTTGGCGGCCATCTCTTCGACAATGCCCGCCAGCGTGGTGGTTGGCGCCGACTTCGGCAGGCTCATCGCTCGGTCGATCCAGGGGCGCGCCAGCTTGGTGTCGTTGATGGTCAGAAACGCGCTGGCGGCGACGCCCAGCCAGGTTCTGATGAAGCCGGAGAGGTCGGGCGGGAACTGGCTCTGGCTCCGGTACGGCGCCGTCAACCGTCGGATGATCCTCATGCCGGCCTCGAGGTGAAACTGCGCCGACGACGCGGACTGGGCGACGGAGGCGAGGCCGAATTCGAGCTGCAGGACGGCGGCGGCCTCGATCTCGTCGCGATTCGCGCGAAGCAGGAACCGCTCGATGGCCTTCTCGAAGTCGTCGCGCCGCCACCCCTGCAGCGCGCGCACGGTGAGCTCCATGTCGCCGCCCTTCCGGTAGGTCTCGAGCGCGCTGCGATAGGGATCGTCCTGCGCGGGCAGCGGCGGGCCTGCCAACACGACCATCGTGGCCATCGCGAGGAGCGGCCGCGAACATCCGGCGAACATCGCGCCCACCGTAAACCAGTCAACCGATCGCCCGCAACTTCCGTCTATATCCAGCGTATGTATATCCACGGTGGATATAATTCGGCCCAATGACCGACCACGTGCGCCCTGAGTCGCTGCTGCCGCTGCCGCCGGCGGTGTTCCACATCCTGATGGCGGTGGCCGACGAGGACCGTCACGGTTACGCCATCATCCAGGAAGTGCGGTCGCGCACCAGCGGCGAGGTGCGCCTCGGTCCCGGCACGCTGTACCGGTCGATCCAGCGCATGCTCGACGACGACCTGCTGGTCGAGGTTGACGAGCGCCCGGCGCCCGAACTGGACGACGAGCGCCGACGCTACTACCGGATTACGCCGTTCGGCCGCGCGGTCGCGCGAGCGGAAGCGAACAGGCTGCAGGAGCTGGTGCGCCTGGCGCGGGCGAGCGGATTCATGACGAGGAAGGCGACGTCTTGAAGCGTTGGATCATGGCGGAGCCTCGCTCGATGATGCTGTTCTACCGGGCGTTGCTGCGGCTGTATCCACGATCGTTTCGCGCTGAATACGGCGCCGAGATGACGAAGGACTTCGCGCGCGACTGGAACGCGGCGCGTCCGGGCGGCAGGCTTCCCCTCGCGATGCAAGTGGTGGCCGACACCCTTGTCAACGCCTGGCACGCGCATCTCGACATCACGACGCAGGATGTTCGCTACACGATTCGATCGCTGACGTGGACGCCGGGCTTCACGCTCACCGCGATCCTCGTCGGCGCGCTCGGCATCGGGTCGACCGCGGCGACGTTCTCGGTCGCCGATTACGTCCTGCTGCGGCCGCTGCCGTTTCCCGAACCGGAGCGGCTCGTAAAGGTGTGGGAGGATCATTCCTCGCGGGGCTACGCGCGCATTGAGCCATCGCCGGCCAACTTCCAGGACTGGCGGCGGATGAGCACGGCCTTCGAGGAGTTCGAGGCTTACACCGGCGGGTCGGCGAACCTCGTCGGTCGCGGCGAGCCCGAGCAGCTCCCGGGCGCCACGCTCGGTGCCGGCGTCTTCCGGATGCTCGGCCGACCCGCCGCGCTCGGCCGCGTGCTCGCCGAATCCGACGCCGGCGCCCGCGAGGGCGAGCGGCCGATCGTGATCAGCG
>DASTCC010000489.1:0-9349 GCA_035711465.1 Vicinamibacterales bacterium | reverse complement strand
GGGCCCCTGGCTGCCCGAGCCGCTGGCCGAGCCGAATCAGGAATCCGCCGAGCTCGCGTCCTCGCTGACGACCGCCTTTCTCGTCCTGCTCGAGCAGCTCTCGCCGACCGAGCGCGCGGTGTTCCTGCTGCGCGAGGTGTTCGAGCTCGACTTCGACGAGATCGCGAGGAGCGTCGGCAAGACCGAGGCGAACACGCGACAGATCCTGAAGCGCGCCCGCGCCCGGCTGCACGACGCGCGGCCGCGCTTCACGGCATCGCGGCGTGAGTCGGAGGAGATCGTCCGGCGCTTCCGCCATGCCTGCGCGACCGGCGACGTCGATGAGATGCTGGGCGTGCTGCACGCCGACGCCAAGCTGATCGCCGACGGTGGCGGCAAGGCGGCATCGGCGACGCGGCCGGTGCTCGGCGCCGAGCGGGTCATGAAGTTCACGCTCGGCTACGCCGCCAAGGCGCACTTTACCGAGTCGGACTTCGAGCTGGTGACGATCAACGGCGCACCCGGCCTGCTCCTGCGCCATCCGCTGGCCGGCGCCGGCGCCTACTCGTTCGACATCGTCGACGGCCGGATTCGCGCCGTCTATGTCGTGCGCAACCCCGACAAACTCCGTCGTCTTCTCGAGCGTCCGCACTGAGCCCGCACCGCGCCGCGTCTACAATTCACGGATGACAGACGATGTGAATGGACGTGCAAACGCAGATCTGATCGAGTTGCTGGATCGATTTGCCGAAGCCTGGAATCGACACGATCTCGATGCGCTGATGGCGATGATGACCGACGACTGCGTGTTCGAATCCTCGGCCGGACCGGAGGTCAACGGACAGCGAAGCGAGGGAAGGGAAGCGGTCCGCGCCGCCTTCGCGGCAGTCTTCGAGACGTTCCCGGACGCGCGGTGGAACAACCCGCGGCACGTCATCTGCGGGAATCGCGCGGTGTCGGAGTGGACGTTCACTGGCACGCGCCGCGACGGCAGGCGTACGGAGGTGAACGGCTGCGACCTGTTCACGCTTCGCGAAGGCCGAATCGCCGTCAAGAACTCGTACCGAAAGAACCGCACGGCGATCTAACCGGGTCTGCACTAGACTGCCTCTCACCATGGACGCCGTCACGCTTCCTGACCCTTCATTTTCGAACAGTGTGTCCGCACCGGTGGCCGTGTCGGTGCCGGCCGCGACGAGATGGAGCCTCGCGACGCGGATCGCATTCCGGTTCTCCGTGACCTACTTCACGCTCTACGTGCTGTTCGGGCAGATGCTCGGCAGCATGACGCTCGCGAGCTGGACGCCAGCGTTGCGGACTTCGTGGCCGATGAGGGATCTGGTCCTGGCGACGGCCAGGCGCGTATTTCACGTCGACCAAGAGCTGGTGATCTTCAGCGGCAGCGGCGACAAGATCTACGACTGGGTGCAGGCCGCGATCCTCTTGACCGCTGCCGCCACGATCACGCTGCTCTGGTCGGTGCTGGATCGGAGGCGGCCCGCCTACGCCGGCCTCCACAAATGGTCTTACGTGTTCGTGCGCTTCGCGCTCGGCGCGACGATGACTCTCTACGGATCGATCAAGCTGGTGCCGCTGCAGATGCCGTTTCCGCCGCTGCTCCGGCTGATCGAACCGTACGGCAACTTCTCGCCGATGGGCGTGCTCTGGTACTCGATCGGCGCGTCGCCGGCGTACGAGATGTTCACGGGCGGCGTCGAGCTGCTGGCCGCGATCCTGCTGTTCATTCCGGCGACCTCGCTCGCCGGGGTCCTGATCGCGCTCGCGGCCACGACGCAGGTGTTCGTCCTGAACATGACCTACGACGTCCCGGTGAAGCTGTTCTCGTTCCACCTGATTCTGATGTCGCTGTTCCTGCTCGCGCCTGAAGCCCGGCGTCTGCTGAACGTGATCGTCCTCAATCGCCCGGCGCCGCCGTCTTCCCGGCCGCCGCTCGCTCGACGAGTGTGGATCCGCCGGACGCTCGTCGGCTTGCAGCTGGTGTGGGGTGCTTATCTCGTCGGCTTCGGCCTTCAGCGCAGCATCACCCAGTGGTACGCGGGCGCCGGCGCGCCGCAGCCGCCGTTCTACGGTATCTGGACGGTCGAGGAGATGACGGTCGACGGTCAGCGGCTGCCGCCGCTCCTGACCGATCCCGTCCGCTGGCGGCGCGTCATCGTCAACAGCGGCTCGACGATGGCGCTGCAGCGAATGGACGAGTCGCTGACCCTGCAGATTGCGAAGGTCGATCCGGCGAAGCGGACGATCGCCATGACGCCGGCGCCTCCGCTCGCGCCCGGCATGCCGCCGGCGGCGTTTCCGCGGTCGGCCGACAGCGGAACATTTACGTTCACCGAGCCCGAGACCGACGTGTTGATGCTCGACGGCGAGCTGGCCGGGCGCAAGGTCCAGGCGCGCCTGAAACGCTACGACCTCAACCAGTACCTGCTGATGACCCGCGGCTTCCACTGGGTCCAGGAATACCCGTTCAATCGGTGACCGCTCCGCTCGACGCGGTGATCGTCGGCTCGGGACCGAACGGCCTCGCGGCGGCGATTACGCTTGCCCGTGCCGGCTTGTCGGTGAAGGTGTACGAGGCCGCGGATACTGCCGGCGGCGGCTTGCGATCCGCGGCCCTGACCGCGCCTGATGCCGTGCACGACGTCTGCGCCGCCGTCCACGCGACGGCGCTCATCTCGCCTTTCATGCGCTTGCTCCCGCTCGCGGACCACGGCGTCGAGTTCCTGCAGCCGCCCGCGCCGTTCGCGCATCCGCTCGACGATGGCACCGCGGTGGTCGCGGAGCGATCCGTGGCGGACACCGCAGCGAACCTGGGCGGCAGCGATGCGGCGGTCTACCGGCAGATGGTCGATCCGCTGACCGCGCGGGCGGAGGCGCTGACGGCGGCGCTGCTGGAGCCGCCGTCGCTTCGCGGGGCGCTGCTGACGTCGGCGTTCGCCCTGAAGGCGGTACGCTCGGCGACGTCGCTCGCCGGTGGGTTCCGCGGCGAACGCGGCCGCGCCCTGATCGCCGGCGCCGCCGCGCACAGCATGCTGCCGCTGAACTATGCCGCGACGGCCGGATACGCGCTGGTGATGAACGTCTCGGCGCATGCCGTCGGCTTCCCGATCGTCCGGGGCGGTTCGCAGCGCCTTGCCGATGCGCTCGTCGCCTGTCTCCGATCGCTCGGCGGCGAGGTGGTCACCGGGACGCGGATCTCGAAGATGCACGACCTGCCGCCGTCACGAGCGACGTTGTTCGACACCTCGCCGCGACAACTGCTGTCGATCGCCGGCGATCGCGTGCCGCCGTCGTATGTACGGGCGATCGCGAAGTTCCGCTACGGGCCGGGCGTGTTCAAAATGGACTGGCTGCTCAACGGCCCGGTGCCGTGGCGCGCGCGCGAGTCCGCCCGCGCCGGCACGATTCACATCGGCGGGACGCTCGCCGAGATCGCCCGATCCGAAGACGACGCGTTTCACGGCCGGGTGAGCGATCGTCCGTACATGATCGTGGTCCAGCCGAGCGCCTTCGATGCGTCCCGCGCGCCGGCGGGTCGCCATGTCTTGTGGGGCTATTGCCACGTGCCTCACGGCGCTGACGTCGACATGCGGGCGCGCATGGAGGCGCAGATCGAACGCTTCGCCCCCGGCTTCCGCGACTGCATCGCCGCTGCCCATGCGATGTCGCCGGCCGACATCGAACGGCACAACCCGAACTACATCGGCGGCGACATCGCCTGCGGCGTGTCGACATTGCGACAGACGTTCGTCCGGCCGGTGCTCCGGCTCGATCCACACGTCACGCCGATCAAGGACGTCTATCTCTGCTCGTCCGCGACGCCGCCCGGCATCGGCGTGCACGGGATGTGCGGCCACCGTGCCGCGCAGGCGGCGCTGCGACGGACGTTCGGGCGCGCGCGCTGAACGTTCTCGTCACCGCGGCGGCAGCGGCCAGATCGTGAAGTCGCGCAGTGTGCGGCGCATGACCGCGGCTCCCATCGCGGTCAGCGCCTCGTCGAGCTCGAGCAGATGCGCGCGCCCGAGCTCGAGCGCGTGCTCGTCCGGTTGATGTCTGGTCCCTTGCGGGTAGTCGACGAACGGCGTCCGCGCGTTCTCGATGTGCGCGCCGAGAATGTGCGCGATCGGCTTGTCGCGCGTGAACTCGACCAGCCGCCGGATGCTGGCGGCGAACGCCGCGGCGTCGCGCACGTAGAGCCGGCCGGGATAGAGCGTGTCGCCGGTGAGTAGGATACCGGTGCGGCGATCGTAGAGCGCGATCGACGCCGGCTCGTGGCCGGGAATCGGCATGACGTCGACGACCCGATCGCCGAGCGCGAAGGCGGCGGCCCGGTTCGGCCAATCCTGCAATCCAAAGAAGCTGGTCAGCGCTGCGGGTGATGCTTCCACGACTGTCGTGTTCGCGCGGTTCCTGAACTGCGCGTCCCCCGCGACATGATCCGAGTGGCCGTGTGAATGGACGACGACGAGCGCCACGGACCGTCCGCCATGGGCGGCGCGCCATCGCCCGATGACCTGATCGACCACGCCAGCGACGTCCACGGTCTCGGCGCCGGTATCGACGAGCAGCACGCGTTCCTGCCCGAAGATCAGATACAGGAACGGCTTCTCGAAGTTCGTGCAGCCGGACTGCCGCAGGATGAAGAAGTCCGGGTTGTATTCATGTACGCGAATCGGCGGTGTTTCGGGGCACGACGCCCCGGTCAGCCAGGACGCGGGCAGCGTGCCGCGCTCGACGCTCTGTCTGAACGCCGATGCAAGAACGAGGCACGTGACGAGCAACTTGCGCTTGTTCACGATGGTCGGAGTATAGCTACGCCAACGCCCGGGATCGCAGCTTCATCAATCCGGCCGCGAGCACGACGACGCCCCACGTCACCGCGCCGACGCCGGTCAGCAGACCGTAGAGCCAGCGTCCCTGAAGATCGAAGATGATGAAGCTCGTCAGCGCGAAACCGACGACCAGGGCCGCGCGCCAGCCGCCTGACTGCTGAGGCCATCGGTCGATCAAGCACACGAAGGCCGGCAGTCCGATGACCAGCACGTAGTCCCATCCCTGTGGCGAGAGCACCGGCACGAGCAGCAGGAAGTACGCGGCGTCGAGGTAGTACGGATCGGATGGCGCGCGCCATCGGGTCATCATCAGGACTCCGGCGGCGACAACCGCAGCCGACGACGCAGTAGCCAGCGCGGTCGCGACGGAGCCCGCGCTCATCATCTTCGCCCAGGTCGACGCGAACGAGATGTTCTCGGGTCCCATGAGATTGGGGCCGGTCGTCTCGGTGACGGTGCGATACCAGTCGTGGAGCAGGGCGAGATTGCCGTCCCAGCCGTAGAAGGCGATGGGCATCAGCAGGCCCACCGCGAGCACGATGCCGAACGGAACCAGGGCACGCCAGCCGAGGCGCAGGGCGAGCCACGGAACGAGCACCAGCGCGTACGGTTTGACGAACACGCCGAGCGCAACCAGCACACCGGGCGTGCGCACGCGGCCATGCTGGGCGGCGACGATCGCGGCCAGCAGCATCAGCGCCGTCAGCAGGTTGAACTGGCCGAAGACCAGCTCCCGCACCAGAAACTTGCCGTTGAGCAGCAGTGTCAGCCAGACGAGTCGGCGCACCGCCAGCCGGCGATCCGGCAGCGCCGCGATCGATCCGATCACGAGCGTCCACGCCATCGCCGCCGTCAACGTGAACCAGACGAAGTTCGCCGCTTCCTTCGGCATCCACGCAAACGGCGCCATCGTCAGCGCGAATGCCGGCAGGTACTTGTATTGGTAGTGTCCGTCTTCGGGACGGTAGAGCGGCTCGGCGGCGAGAAAACGCTCCGCCGCCGTGCGCGGGACCATGAAGTCGACGAGCTCGGCACGCTTCGAACGAAGCAGGCCGTAGAGGCCCACGACGATCAGAGCGAAGACGACGGCGCGGACGAGCAGTTGCGGACGCAACGGCAGCCCGGAGAGTACCACGACGAGGCGTCAGGAAGCCGTGGCCGGCTCTTTCAGCGCCGCCAGCACCTCCTGATACAGGTACTTCGCCCCTTCGACGCCGTTGAGCGGTCCGGCCTCGTACTCCAGCGCGAAGGTGCCGTTGAAGCCGGCGGCGAGCATGATGCGGACGCCGCGGCGGACGTCGTTGCTGTCGCCCCAGCGGTCCCAGTACTTGGCGTGGACGTTCGAGACGGAGTAGGGCGCCACGGCCTTCAGGCCGCTGACGAGCATGTACTCGTGTTCCCAGTTGCAGAAATCCGGCGTCAGCGCGCAGAACGGGTGGTTGACCGCGTCGACCATGATCCGCAGGTTGATCGGATCGGCGGCCAGGCCCCAGTGGTTCTCGAAGCTGACGATGATGCCGCGGTCGCCGCCGAAGTCGGCCATCTCCTTGTAGGACTCGATCGCCGCGTCGAGCAGGGGCACGAGATCGAGGTTGCGCGGATAGCCGTCGGCGCTGCGCGGAATCGCGTTCGGGCGGATCGACGGACCGAGCGCCTGAGGCGAGTTCATGCGCATCGACGTAATGCCGAGAACGGCGCAGCCCTCCATCCACCGCTTCGCCATCGCGACGCCGGCCTTGCGGCGTGTGTCGGCTTCGAGCGAGCCGTGGTCGGCGAGCGCGAACGGCGCGTTGTTCGAGATGTGCTGGACTTTGGTGCCGGTCTTGACCAGCACGTTGGCGAGCCGATCGAGCCACTTCCGCCCCGAGGGGCTCATCGGATCGAAGCCCGCGCCGCCACCGCCGCCCTCGGCCGCGGTGATGAACATGCTGTCGTCGGTGACGTCGCCGAACAGGCCGGAGAAGATGTCGAGGCGGCGCACGCCCGGGAACGTGTCCTTCACGAACTGCGGGAAGTCGAGCATCGTGATCTCGCCGTAGCGCTGCTTCATCTCGGCCGCCGGCGTGCGATCGCGATTGGCGGGGATCGCCGGGACATTCGCGAGGTCCTGCGTTGGCGCGGCCTGTCCGCGACCCGCCGGCGCCGTTCCGCGTCCACCGGCATCGCCACCGGCGGCGCCGCCGCGCCCGCCAACGCCGCGGCCTGCGGCGGGCCGCGTCTTGAAGAGGCTGCGCATCGGCCACGAACAGCCGGCGATGCGTTCGAAGCGCGCTTTCTCTTCGAGCGACTGAGCCAGTGCCTGCTCGCGAGGCGTCATCGCGACGCCGGCAGCGGTGAGGCCGGCGCCGGCGGTTCTGAGAAAGTCACGTCGGTCCATGCACGGCATTCTGCGCCGGACGGTTGTTCAGGGCAACCGCGGCGGCGGTGGAGGAAACCACGCCGCCAGGTCCAGCCCGTCGCTCGGGACGTTGGCTGGCGCCGCCGCCGCGTCCGGCACGGCGACGTCCAGGCCGGGATAACTGCAGAGCGGCCGCTGCCGGCGCACGAAGGCGGCGAACGGCTGGAGTTGATCGACGACGTGCTGCGCCCGGCTCGCATCGACGCGGCCGCGCGATTTCAGGCGCTCGTTGCTGTAGAGCTTCATGCGCTCGACGGTGTAGAAGAGCCCGTCGGCGAAGATCGGCAGGCCCCGCATCGGCACGTCGCAGAACGCGTCGAACGCCTCTTCGAAGCGGCCGAGCCGGGCCAGGTGCTCGCCGCTGATCGCGGCCCCGTCCGGCAGCCAATCAAACATGTGCCGCAGGTTCATCGTCCAGTCGTGGAGCTGCTCGATCGATCCCATGCGCAGGATGGCGTAGGCGCCGATCGCCGCGGCAATCGGATCGGCCATCTTCTCGCGCAGGAGCTGCTCGGCCCGCTGCGACGTGACGCTGGTCGCCTTCTCGGCGGTGCTCGACCACCCGGCGCCGGTGTACTGGAGCATCATGTTGGCCACGGCGTTCTCGAGGTAGGCCTCGAGCCGGACTTCGCCCTGCGGTTCGCGGCCGGCGACGAGATGGATATAGGTGATGCCGGACACCGGCAGCGCCAGGTTCTGGACGCGGCCGCCCGGCTGCACGAGCTGCGCGACCATCGGCTCGTTGCGGCCGCGGACTTCGAACTGCACCACGCGGTCGCGATCCGCCTGCCTGACGCTGAGGACGTCGTCCGGCGCCATCTCGACGTGCGTGCGCAGCACGACGTTGCCGCGGTAGACGCGCAGCAGCGGTGCGCGCGGCGGCGGCAGGGCGTAGGCCATACGATCCAGATCGCCGGCTCTGGGCGTGCGTCGCCGCCGTGTGATGTCGCCGGGCGGCGTCACGTCGGGCTCGGTGACGCTGGTCGTGGCGTTCTGGCGTCCGAGGAAGTGCCGCATCTCTTCCCACTCGTGCGGCGACTCGTCTTCGGGATCGGGAGCGAGCGTCACGCGCAGCGGCGTCACTGCCGGCGGGTCGGTCACGCTGAACGGCGAGATCAGGCGCTGCCCGCCGGGCATGCAGGCGACGGCGTAATACTGCCCGGCCGGCAGGTCGATGGTCTCGGTCGAGAGCACGCGGCCGATCAGCGCCGAGTTGGTCTTGCGGACCTCGATCGGCAGGCTGAGCGAGTTCATGTCGCTGGTCTTGAACGCGAGTTGAAAGGCAACGCCAGCCATCACACCACCTTCATCTTCCAGCTGCTGCGCGGTGCGCGCGCTTCGCGGTTGCGCATCCGATCGACGAACGGCGGCGCCGGCGGCGTGAACGACAGCGCCACGGTGTAGAGACCCGCCGGCAGCGTGTCCTGAATCGGATGAGTGAGTGGCGGCGCAAAGTTCCTGGCGACCTGGTCGTTGTCGGTGATCGTCAGGCTGCTGACCTGGCACGCCTGTTCCGGATCGATTTCCAGCGTCACCGTTACCGTGGGCGGTCCGTCGAGAAGACAGATGGCTGCGGGCTTGAACTGCCCGCCGGTCGAGTAGGTCTGATCGCCGCCGACGTCGCGGTTGATCTCGTCGATCTTCTCGCGCAGCGCGATGTTGAGGCTCTCGACGGTGACGCCCCAGACCGGATCGCCGGCGCCGTCGACGCCGAGCGAGTCGCCGCCGTCGCCGGTGAGGCAGGCGAGCAGCGCCTGGTTGAAGAGCGTTCGAGCGCCCGGCACTGCCGCCGCCACCTGATTCGAGATCGATCCGTAGAAGATCGGCGACGACCGGTCGTCCTGGCCGTCGAGCTCGATGTCCCAGAGATCGCCGGTCTTGAGGTCCTTGAAGTTCTTCGCCTGCTCCGGCTGTTCGCGGCAGGCATCGACGAAGTAGAACTGCGTCCGCGCCACGTTCGGCTGCGACGACGACGGCGAGAGCCCGGCGCGGAGCGTCGCGAGATCGATCGCCCGGCGCAGCGCCGGCGCCGCCGCCGGCGGCTCGCGGAAATCCTGCAGACAGAGCACCGCATCCTCTTTGTCGCGCTGCACGCCATGTCCCGCGAAATAGAACACCGTCA
>DASTCC010000488.1:0-4933 GCA_035711465.1 Vicinamibacterales bacterium | reverse complement strand
CCTCGACGAGGCCGCGGTCAACCTCCGAGCGCTCGGCTTCGCGCTGCTGCTGTCGATGGGCGCGACGCTCGTGTTCGGCGTCGTCCCGGCGATCGCGCTGATCCGCCGCAGCCTGACCGCCGACCTCCGCGCCGGCGACCGCGGTTCGTCAGGCGCCAGCCGGCTGATGCATCGCCTGCTCGTCGTCAGCGAGGTGGCGCTGGCGGCGTCGCTGCTGATCGGATCCGGCCTGCTCATTCGCACCGTCGCGCGCATGACCGACGTGCCGGTCGGCGTCGGCAACACCACGGCCGCGATTTCGAGCGTGCAGCTCTCGGGCGCGACCTACGCGCAGTGGGCGGACGTGGCGACGACGTTCGGGACGATCCTCGAACGGTTACGCGAGCAGCCGGGCGTCCGGGCCGCGGGCGGAGCGAACTTCCTGCCTCTCGAGCCGGGCTGGCGCGTCCCGTTCTGGATCGAAGGCCGGCCGGCGCCGGCCAATCCGAACGACACGCCGCAGGCGCAGTACCACACCGTGACCGAGGGCTACTTCGAGGCGATCGGCGCGCCGCTCGTCTCGGGACGCGCCTTTACCGCGCGCGACACCGCCGACGCGCCCGGCGTCGTCATCGTCAACGAGACATTCGCGAACCAGCATCTCGCCGTCGAGCCCTCGGGCCGGCCGGTTCTGCTGAGCGGCGCGGCCGGCATCGGACCGCTCGGACGCAATCTGCTGCAGCCATCGCAATCTCAGACCGTCCATGCGCCGCGATCGCGCTTCGAGATCGTCGGCGTCGTCGCCGACATCCGCAACACGCCGCTCGGCCAGCCGGTGGAGCCGGCCGTGTACTTCACGGCGCGGCAGTTCCCGTTCCGGGCGATGTTCGTCGCCATGGACACCACCGACGTTCCCACCGCGGTCGGTGCTTTGCGCAATACGCTGCGCGCGGTTGCGCCGGGCATTCCGACCACGGAGACCTCGACCTGGGCGGATCGCCATCGGCTCCGAACCGCCGAACCACGCCTGCTGATGACGGTGCTGGTGTTCTTCGGCGCGCTCGCGGCGCTGCTCGCGTCGCTCGGCGTCTACGGTCTGTTCTCGTGGACGGTGGCGCTGCGCAAACGCGAGCTCGCGATTCGCCTCACGCTCGGTGCGCACCCGGTCGGCGTCGGCGCCATGGTGCTGCGCCAGGCCGCGCTCCTCGTCAGCGCCGGTCTGATCGTGGGCTGGGTGGTGACGCAATTCGCGCACAACGCGCTTTCGCGCGTGCTCTTCGAGGTCTCACCGAACGACGTGCGCACGCTGTCGCTGGCGCTTGGCGTGCTGGCGATGGCCTCGATCGTCGCCGGGCTGCCGCCGGCACTGCGTGCGATGCGAGTCGATCCATTGGACGGGCTGAGAGACTGAGAGACGCTGACACGGGGCCCGTCGCCGTTTGGCGACAGCCGGCACCGGCCCCTTGGACGCGCGGAGCTCATAAGACGACCGACTGCAGCAGCCGGAAGCAGCGAGCAGACGGCGGGCGGACCGGGACCTGTGGCAGCAGGCCCTGGTTGCAGGCTGGCTGCGGACACCGCGTGCCCGACTGTCTTCCGGCTCAAGAGAGTTAGACACCATCGCCTCCGGAATGGCGCGCAATTTCAACAGAGAATAGGCGGGGACGTTCGTCCCGACCATGCCCGCCATCTCTGTTCGCTCACTCGTGAAGGTCTACGCGCGCCGACGACAGCCTCCGGTGCGCGCCGTCGACGGCCTCACCTTCGACGTCGAGGAGGGCGCGATCTTCGGCCTGCTCGGGCCGAACGGCGCCGGCAAGAGCACGACGCTCAAGATCCTGACGACGCTCGCGCGCCCGACCAGCGGCTCCGCGTCGGTCATGGGCTTCGACGTCGTCGCCCGCGATCTCGATGTCCGCCGGCGGATGGCGGTCGTCATCCAGGAAAACGCAGCCGAGATGTTCCTGTCGGTGCGCGAGAACCTGCTGACGTTCGCGCGTTTTCACGGGCTCAGCGGCGCCGCGATCCGGCGGCGCGCTGACGAAGTGCTCGCGCTGTTCGGGCTCGCCGACGACGCCAGCCGCAAGGTGATGGATCTGTCGGGCGGGTTCCGGCGACGCGTCCAGGTCGCCAAAACGCTGATGGTCGAGACGCCCATCCTCATCCTCGACGAGTTCTCGACCGGCATGGACCCGATCCTGAAGCGATCGGTGCTCGATCTGCTGCGGCGCGAGCGCGATCGCGGCCGCACCATCGTGCTGACGACGCAGATCCTGAGCGAAGCGGAAGAGCTCTGCGACGACATCCTGATCATGAACAAGGGCCGCCAGGTCGCGCGCGGCGATCTGCATACGCTGAAGCTGCTGTCGCAGGACGTCTACGAGGTCACGCTCAGCTACGAACAGCTGCCCGACGGCGTCGTCGCGGATCTGGAGGCGCGATCGCCGCTGCGTCTCTCGGTCAGCGGCCACACCATCGAAGTGGCGCTGCGCGAGAGCGAGGAGCAGGTTCTGGCGCTGGTGAGCGATCTGCGCCGCCGTGGCCGGATCCTGCGGGTCGAAGTCGGCGGCGCCAGCCTCGAGGACATCTTCGTCGAGCTGATGCAGGAGACCGGCGCATGAACACGCTCGGCGCCGTGCTCGCGCGCGAAGGCCGCATCCGCGCGACCAATCTGACGTTCATCTTCTGGGACATCTTCTACCCGATCGCCTACATGCTCGTGTTCGGCGTCGGCGTCGACCGCGCGCTCGGATTCCGCGTCGACGGCCTGGCGATGGACTACGACAGCTTCTTTCTCGCCGGCGTGCTCGGCATGGCGAGCTTCGGCATCGCCGCCAACACGTCGTGGTCGTTCTTTCTCGATCGCGACAACGGCATGTTCAACGAGATGCTGACCTACCCGTTGAGCCGATCCGCGTATCTGCTGGGCAAGGTGCTCTTCAACGTGCTCGTCGCGGTCGTCCAGGCGCTGGTGACGGTGGTGCTGGCCGCCTGGGTGCTGGACGTGCGTCTGGTGCCGTGGGGACTGCCGCTGCTCGTCGCGTCGGTCGTCGTCGGCGTCGCCGGCTGGTTCTTCTTCTACACGATCTTCGCGCTGCGCCTGCGCCGCAACGACGCGTTCAACACGGTGACGTCGATCTTCTACTTCGTCTTTCTATTTGCGAGCTCGATGTTCTACCCGATCGACCCGCTGCCGCCGGCGCTGCGGGCCGTCGCGCTCGCCAATCCGATCACCTGGCAGGTGGACGTCATGCGCTACGCGACGATTGGCTACGGCGATTCGACGACTATTGCGCTCGAAGCGGCCGGATTCGTCGTGTTCAGCGTCGTCTCCTTCTCGCTGGCGCACCAGGCGCTATGGAAGGAAGCGTGATCGCGATCACCTCGCGCCCGGCGTTACGACGCGCGTCTCCGCGCTGCCGGTCGCACCTTTGGAGTCAGCGATCGCGACGCGGACGATGTAGCGGCCCGGAGCGATCGGCATGCGATAGTCGAAACGGCGCACCGCCGAATCGCCGTTCGCCGGCGTCTCGGTCTTGAGCGCCGAGCGCAGAGCGCCTTCGGCGTCGATGATGCCGATCGCCGCCGTGATCGACCCCGGCGCCGGATCGGTGAGCACGGTGCGAACGACGAGCGCGAGCTGCCCTTCGGTGGTCGTACCGACCGCGGTGCCGAGCTGCACGCCCACCGAGGTCAGGACCTCGCCGCTCTTCAGCACCGCGCGCAGCCGATCCTCGACCGTCATCGCCGCGGCGGCGGCAGGCACCAGCGAGCGGTGACTGGCGCGAACGGTCAGGCCGCTTCGCTTCACCCGGACACGGACGTTCAGGTCACGGCCCGCTTCGAGGCCCGACGGCAGCACGACGCCGAGCCGGTAGATGCCGTTCGACGCGCGCAGGACGTAATCGAAGAAGCGATTGCCGTCGCCGATGACGTTGTAGAACTCTCCGCCGCTCATGTCGGCGAGCAGGCGGGACAGCGATGACAGCGAGCGGTCGTCCATGCGGTTGACCTGCGCCGCCGTGGGCAGGCGCTTCATCAGATCGACGGCGTCCTGTTCCTCGCGCAGCACGGTGAGCTGCACACCGGCCTGCGATGCCGCGACCGCAATCGGCACGAGGTCGGTGCCGTCGCGATCCGACGCGATGCCGCGCGTCAGCAGCACCAGTTGCTTGATGCCCCCGACCACCCCGATCGCGCGAATCGTCGCCGCGGTCGCGAACACCTGCTGTCGCGCCGCCGTCGCCGCATGCGCCGCGGTCATCCTCGCCAGTGAGTCCACCTGGCGTCCGCACGCCACGCTCGCGACCACGCTCTCGACGCCGAGCCGCGACACGGTCGCCGAATTGCCGCCGTAGCACTCGCGCGTGATCGCGTCGGCGAGGATGTCGCGGCGGCCGCGCGCGATGTCGAGCGATTCGACGATGCCGACGTTGACTTGCTCGCCGGAAGCCCGCCGCGGATCCCAGCCGTTGCCGACCGCGCCCCGAAGCGCCTTCACGATCGGCTCGCGATCGAAGGTCGGATTCACGACGGTCGTCCCGCCCGTGGTCGTGTAGGCGACGAGATCGGTCGGCGGCAGCCGCCGGACGAACTGCTCCGCGGCGACGAGGAGATCGCGCCCCTCGCCGGCGACGATGCTCAGATCGTCGAAGACGAGGACGAACAGACGGCTGGCGCGGATTCCGGCGGACGGCGCGCTCGGACTGGCGCCGGCGGGCGGACCCGGCTCGCCGCTGTCGACGCGAAGGAACGCGACCGTCTGCACCGGCTGCCGGCGGCCGTTGATCTCGACCTCGAAGTCCTCCGCGGCGAGACCCGGCGCGGGCGTGCCATTCCGATCGAGCACCGTCGCGTCCACGGTGACGAGCTCGGTGCGGCTCTTGAACTGCGCCTGCGAAGCGATGCCGACGCCGGTGAGGCACGCGACCACCGCGACGAGCGCGGCGACAAG
>DASTCC010000487.1:0-2930 GCA_035711465.1 Vicinamibacterales bacterium | reverse complement strand
GACGTCCGCGCGCTCGGCGCCGACTTCTTCGTCTGCACCGGACACAAGCTCTACGGGCCGACCGGTATCGGCGTGCTCTACGGGCGCGAAGCGCTGCTCGAGGCGATGCCGCCGTTTCTCGGCGGCGGCGACATGATCTCGTCGGTGACGTTCGCCGGCAGCACCTGGAAGGAGCTGCCGTACAAGTTCGAGGCCGGCACGCCGAACATCGCCGGCGCCGTCGGACTCGGCCGGGCGGTGGACTACATCCGCGGCATCGGCTTCGACGCCATCGGCGCGCACGAGTCGATGCTGCTCGCGACCGCGACGGCGCGGCTGCAGGAGGTGCCCGGGCTGCGCATCATCGGCACCGCGCGCCGCAAGGCGAGCGTCGTGTCGTTCGTCATGGAGCACTGCCACCCGCACGACATCGGCACCATCGTCGATCGCGAAGGCGTGGCGGTACGCACCGGCCATCATTGTGCGCAACCGGTGATGGATCGATTCCAGATTCCGGCGACGGCGCGCGCGTCGTTCGCGATGTACAACACGCTCGAGGAAGTCGACGCGCTCGTCGCCGCGCTGGCGCGGGTGCGCGAGCTGATGGGCTGAAGGGATTCACCCGTGGGACTGTTTTCGTTCCTGACCGGTCACAAGGACGAGGAAAAGGCGCTCGCCGACATCGCCACCGCCGTGGGCACCGAGCCCGCCCGCAGCGAGCCGACCGAGCCGGTGCAGCACACGACGCCGGGGCCGGAGGCGCTGTTCACCCCGCCCGAAGCCTGGAACATCGACGCGTTGACCGCGCCGGCGCCTGAGACCAGCGCCACCGACAAGCCGACGATCGGCGCCGCCGACCCGGCGATCACCGCCGAGCTCCAGGGTCCCGTCGTCGAAGCGACGAAGACGGTCTACGACCCGGAGATTCCGGTCGACATCTACGAGCTCGGGTTGATCTACGACATCACCGCCGACGCCGACCGCAACGTGCTCGTGAAGATGACGTTGACCAGCCCCGCGTGCCCGTCGGCGCAGCAGATTCCGAGCGAAGTTCGCTACAAGGTCAAGGCGCTCCCTGGGGTGAAGGACGCCTGGGTCGAGATCGTCTGGGAGCCGCCGTGGAGCAAGGACCGCATGTCGGAGGCGGCGAAGCTGGCGTTGGGGATCTACTAGGTACGACAGGTACGACAGGTACGACGGGTACGACAGGTACGGCGGGTGCTTGGGAAAGCGCGACCCGCGTACCCGTCGTACCCGTCGTACCCGTCGTACCTGTCGTACCTGTCGTACCCGTCGTACCCGTTTATGTCTGATCTAAGAGACCTCTACCAGGAAGTGATCCTGGACCACAACAAGCGCCCGCATAACTTCGGGCCGCTGGCCGATGCCACGGCGACGGCCGACGGGCACAACCCGCTCTGCGGCGATCGGCTGCGTCTCTACCTGCGCCTCGAGGGCGATCGCATCGCCGACGTCTCGTTCGAAGGATCGGGCTGCGCGATCTCGAAGGCCTCCGCGTCGCTGATGACCGACGCGGTCAAGGGCAAGAGCATCGCCGAAGCGGGGCACCTGTTCGATCAGGTCCGCACCATGCTGACGTCGGCGACTGAGGTCTCGATCGACGACGACGATCTCGGCAGCCTCGCCGTGCTCTCCGGCGTGCGCGAGTTTCCGATGCGCGTCAAGTGCGCGAGCCTCGCCTGGCACACCCTCAAGTCCGCGCTGGCGGGCGCGCACGAGGTCGCCAAGACGGAGTAGTGCGTCACAGCCACGAGCGCTTGTCGAAAGATTGAAACTTGGAGGGCCATGGAGGGCCATGGAGGTCTTTTTGGGAAGAACCTGCCTTCCAAAAAATTAACTCCAGGGCTCCCCATGGCCCTCCATGTTCAGTCTTTTGATCTTGTTCAGACTACATCCGGAAAAATCAGCACATGCGCCGGCGTGATCGACGGCTCGAGCCGCACATAGTTGCGCGCGCCGTGCCAGTCGAACTGCTGGCCATTGAGCTCGTCGTGCACCGCGTAGCTGCCAGATAGTCCCCAATCCGCAGCCGGCACCTGGACCCAGCCGTGCTGCATGTTCACGGGATCGAGATTGACGACGACGAGCGCGCGCTGGCGGCCGTCGGCGGAGACGCGGCTGAAGCAGAGCAGCTGTTCGTTGTCGGTGTCGTGAAACGTCAGCGTCGAACCGGCGGCGAAGCTCGCGTAGGTCCGGCGCACGCGCAGCAGCGAGCGCAGCAATTTCGACACTCGATCGAGATCGTCCAGGCCGCGATCCGGGCGGACGAGGCAGATCGGCGAGAGCGTCGCCGCCAGCGTGATTTGAATCCGGGCCTGGCCGATGGCGTTGCGCGTTCCGGCCGATCCGATGTCCCCGCCGGCAAGCTGCAGCCGCATGTCCGCCGACGACGTGGCGGCGAAGTAGGGCGCCAGCAGGGTCGTCAGTTCGGTACGGCCGGCAAAGGCCGGCAGCGTCAACGCGATTTGCGACGCGCCCGACTTTGACAGGCGCCTGGCCACGGCGAGCCGCCGCGCGCCGTCGCAGACGAACACCGCATCGGGCGCGTCGCGCTGCACGCCGGCGATCAGCCATTCCCAGAACGTCAACGGCGCCGTCTCGGGATCGTCGACCACGAACGTGCGGATGCCGCGAGAGGTCCAGCCGATCAGCTGCTCCCGGATCGCCATCCAGATCACTTCCCACGCGTCGCCGTCGAAATCGAACGCGGCGATTCGATTCGCATCGTCGTCGGCGCCAATCAGCGTGATCGATCCATCGGCGCCGTGGCGGAACCACTGCGGGCGCTCGCGCACGGCTGGATCGGTGATGGCGGCGCCCATGGCGACGCGCAACGCCGGCTGGAGACCGGCGTCGATCGCCGCGCGCGCGAACGCTTCGATGCGGCTGATCAGCGGCGCGTTGGTGGCTGCCGACGTCAGCACCGGGAG
>DASTCC010000486.1:0-6827 GCA_035711465.1 Vicinamibacterales bacterium | reverse complement strand
AGCGGCCGCCGTCGTTCCACCTCGCTCGCGAGCGTCGTCGCGCCCCGTTCGATCGCGACGAGCGTCTGCACCGCGGCGAGCCGCGGCGTCATGGTGCCGGCGTCTCGAAGCGCGCGCCGACGGCGACGCGGTGGCCGTTGGCGAAAGCATGGGCGGTCATCACCGGCCGGCCCTCCGGCTGGAGCTCGAGGATGCGCACTGCACCGGTGCCAGCCGCGACATGAATCGCGGAGTGGTCGACGCCAACGATCGTGCCGGGGGAGCCGGTCACGCCCCGCTCGACCTCCGCGCGCCGCAACAGCAGCCGCTTGCCGCCGAGCATCGTCGAGGCCAACGGCCATGGCTGCAGGCCGCGGATCTGGTTGTGCACCTCGGTGGCAGACCGGCGCCAGTCGATGGGGCTCTCCGATCGTTCGAGCCGCTTGGCGTAGGTGACGAGCGCTTCGTCTTGCGCGATCTCCTCGACAGTGCCCGCGCGCAACCCGTCGACGACCGTTGCCAGCAGCCGGCCGCCGATGATCGCCAGGCGCCCTTCGAGCTCACCGCTGGTTTCGCTGCCGCCGATGTCGGTCTTCTCGCGCGCGAGCATGGGCCCGGCATCGAGCTGGAGCACCACGCGCATGATGGTCACTCCGGTTTCGGCGTCGCCGGCGAGCACGGCGCGATGAACCGGCGCCGCGCCGCGCCAGCGCGGCAAGAGCGACGCGTGCACGTTGAGCATCCCGAGCCGGGGAAGGTCGAGCAGCGATTGCGGCAGGATCCTGCCGTAGGCGGCGACGACGCCGAGATCCGGGCCAAGCGCACGCATCGAATCGAGCATCGCCGGCTCGCGCAGCCGATCGGGCTGCAACACCGGCAGCCCGTGCTCGAGCGCGCGCGCCTTGACCTCGGACGGTTGAACCTTCTGGCCGCGGCCGCGCGGCCGGTCAGGCTGCGTGACGACGCCGACGACGTCGTGTCCGGCGGCGACGAGCGCGTCGAGCGTCGGCACCGCGAACGCCGGCGTGCCGAAGAAGATCACGCGCACGCGTCACCACCGTCCGGCGCGCTGCAGCTTGCGCACCTTGCGGACAATCATCTCGCGCTTCAGGCCGCGCAGCCGATCGAGGAAGAGCTGGCCGTTGAGGTGATCGATCTCGTGCTGCAGCGCGCGGGCGAGGAGGCCGGTGCCTTCGATCGATCGCGATTCGCCGTGGCGATCGAGAAACTTCACCGTCGCGCGCTCCGGCCGTGCCACCGTTGCCGTGAAGCCCGGCACGCTCAGGCAGCCCTCTTCCTCGAGCTGCATGCCGTCGATGGTCACGAACTCCGGATTGACCATCGCTACCAGCTCGCCGCCGCGTTTCCCGACGTTCACGTCGATCACCGCCACGCGCAGGGGCACGCCGACTTGCGGCGCGGCGAGGCCGATGCCCGGCGCGGCGTACATCGTGTCGACCATGTCGTCGATCAACCGGCGGATCTCGTCGTCGACCGCCGCCACCGGCGCCGCCGGGGTGTGCAGACCGGCCGCCCCGAACTTGACGATCGGCCGGAGCATCAGCGCGCCTCAGCGACCGGCGCCGGCGGCCGGGCGTTGCGGTCGCAGAGACGCTGCCAGGCGGCGTCCATCTCGTCGATGCTGTCGCCGCCGAGCTTCTCGATCAGCGCGTCGGCGACGACCAGGCACACCATGGCCTCGCCGACGACGGCCGCGGCCGGCACGGCGCAGACGTCGCTGCGTTCGATGGCGGCGGCGGCGCCCTCGAGCGTGGTGATGTCGATCGAGCGGAGCGGCTTCATCAGCGTCGAGATTGGCTTCATCCAGGCGGTGACGCGGACGTCTTCGCCGTTGGTGACGCCGCCCTCGAGGCCGCCGGCGTTGTTCGTCGGCCGCCGCACCCAGGGGATCGTGCCCGAGGGCGACGACCCGGCCGGAATGATCTCGTCGTGCACCTGCGATCCCGGCAGGTGGCCGACGTCGGGGCCGCGGCCGATGCCGACGGCTTTGATCGCGTGTATCGACATCAGCGCCTGTCCGAGACGGCCGTCGAGCTTGCGATCCCAGTGGACGTAGCTGCCCAGTCCGGCAGGAACGCCGTGGGCGACGACCTCGAACACGCCGCCGACGGTGTCGCCGCGCTCCCTGGCGGCGTCGATGGTCTGCTTCATGCTGGCCGCGACGGCTTCGTCCACGCATCGCAGGTCGTCGTCCGCGTCGAGCGCGCGGATGCGTTCGAAGGGCACTGCCACGGCGTCCGCGACGTGGGCGTCGGCGATGCCGATCACGTGGCTCGCGACCTCGATGCCGAAGCGCCGCAGCAGCGCCCGGCTGATGGCCCCGGCGGCGACGCGCGAGGCGGTCTCGCGCGCGCTGGCCCGCTCGAGGATGTCGCGGAGATCGGCGCGCCCGTACTTGAGACCGCCGGCCAGATCCGCGTGTCCGGGACGCGGCCGCGTCACCGGCGCGCGCCGCGCGCCTGCGAGATTCTCGTCGGGCGTCGCTTCCACGCTCATCGTGTGGCGCCAGTTGGTCCAGTCGCGATTGCGGATGACGAGCGCGATCGGACTGCCGAGCGTCTCGCCGCGGCGCACGCCCGAGGTGATCTCCGCGCGATCGCGCTCGATCGCCATGCGGCGGCCGCGCCCGTACCCGAGCTGGCGGCGCGCCAGATCGGGCGCGATGTCGTCTTCCGAGAGGCGCAAGCCCGCAGGAACTCCTTCGAGGATGATCGTTAGCGCCGGGCCGTGCGACTCGCCGGCTGTCAGGAAGCGCAGCATTTCGCGCGTCATTCTATCGAAGTTTCTGCAACCATCCCGGCACGCGAGCACGTTCCTTCACGCCAGATCGACGGGTCTGCTTCTTGCAGATCAGGCGGCCGGCACGCAACGCCAACGAATCCGTACGACGCACATCGAATGCGGCCGAAGGACCGCAACGCGCGATGGAGATCATCGCCGATCGATTCCTGTGGCTCGGCGCCAATCGCGCGCGCGATCTGGCGACCGGACTGACGATGGGGCTGACGCTCGTCAGCGAGCGGGACGCTCGTGGATCGACTGAGCGTGAGGTGGACGAGGCGGCGCTCGTGGACGAGGGGCCCTGCGGACCGAGGACTCGATTCGAGGCGCGGCTGGCCCCGCATGAGATCTGGCCGGCCGAGTGGCGATCGCAGGCCGGCCGCGCCGCCGACGCGGTGCTGCGCGCCGCGCCCGCCGGCGACGCGGTCGGCGTGCACGCGATCGGTCTGCCCTGGGTGGCACCGCGCGCGCGGCTGTCGGCGATGTCGGCGATCGCCCGCGTCTTCCGCGCGCGGGGGTACGTCACCGTCGGCGGCGACGTGCTTGGGCTCCCCGGTCTTTTCGAGGCCGTCCGCCAGCGTCATCAGGTGATCCTGCTGACCGATTCGTCCGAGCTCGATCGCGTCAGCGCGTGGCTCCTGAAGCTCGCCGCCGTCAGTCCACGCGCGCACCTCGTCGCGGACCTGCGGCCGGGGCGCGACCGCCCGGCCGACGCCGACGCGGGGCGTGCGTTGGCACGCACCGACCAGACGGTGATCTGGCTCCGGCGCGGGACGACACCCGACAGCGGCGCACGCGGCTCGAGAGACGCGGCCGGCGCAGAGACAGGAGTGCAGATGGCTTCGCTTGCGATCGTCACCAGGCTGATTCAGCTCGTCAACGAGGCCGACGACGACCTCGTGTTGCTGACGGGATTGTGCCGGACCGTGCGCGGACAGCCCGGCTGCCTCGGGTGCGCGATCGTGTCCGCGGCCGAGGGGCGGCTGGTGACGGGCGACGGCATCGCGGCCCCGGATCTGCTGGCGAACGACGTCGCCTCCGCCATCGACGGTCGGCCGGGCCGCGTCGTGGCCCTGGGCGGGCGCGCGGTCGTCGCTGGTCATGTTCGGCACGCCTCGGTTCACATCGGCACCGTCGTCGCGACTGCGACGCCGGACGGGATCGAGACCACCCGCGAGCTGGTTCAGCTCGTCGCATCGCTCTCGGCGTCGGCGCTTCGCACGCGGCTCGACGCCGTCGCGCTCGCGCGGGCCGGCGCCGACCGGATGCCGGAGATCCTCGGGACGAGTCCAGGTATGGTCGCCGTGCGGGAAGCGATCGCGCGGTCTGCGCAAACGACGTTTCCAGTGCTGATCGAGGGCGGCAGCGGCACCGGGAAGGAGCTCGTCGCTCGTGCGATCCACCGGTTGAGTCCGAGGCGCGATCGCGGCTGTTGTGCGGTGAACTGCGCGGCGATCACGGACGAGCTGGTCGAAGCCGAGTTGTTCGGCCACGCTCGAGGCGCATTCACGGGCGCGATCGGCCCACGCGCCGGTCTCTTCGAGGAAGCGAATGGCGGCACGTTGTTCCTCGACGAGGTCGCGGAGCTGTCGCCTCGCGCTCAGGCCAAGCTCCTGCGCGTGCTGCAGGAGCGCGAGGTGCGTCGTCTCGGCGAGAACACACCTCGCCGGGTCGACGTGCGCATCGTCGCCGCCACCAATCTGCCGCTCGCGGAGGCGGCCGCGTCCGGCCGGTTTCGCGAAGACCTGCTGTTCCGGCTCGCGGTGGCGCGCATTCGAATGCCGGCGCTGGCCGATCGGCTCGAGGATCTGCCGCTGCTGGCCGCAGCGTTCTGGCGGCGCGCGGCGCAGGAGGCCGGCACGCGCGCGGTGGTCGGCGCCGACGCGATCGCGGCGCTCTGCCGGCACACCTGGCCCGGCAACGTGCGCGAGCTCCAGAACGTCATGGCGGCGCTGGCGCTCGCCGCGCCATCGCGAGGGCGCGTGACCCCACGGCAGGTGGCACTGGCGATCGGCGCCGCGGCGCCGGCGTCCGACGCGCCGCCGCAGCCGCTCGGCAGGGCGGTGCATCACTTCGAACGCCGCGCGATCGCCGCGGCGCTCGCCAGGCATGGGGGACGACGGGCGCCGGCGGCGCGGGAGCTCGGCATCACCCGTCAGGGACTGGCCAAAGCGATGCGGCGCGTCGGCCTGGCGATGCCGACCGGACGCGCTGGAGTTGCCTGACGCCGTGATTTGCGGCGATCATCGCCGGCGTCGTGCTGCCGTTCCTCGTGCGCCGCCTCGTGCTCACCGTGCCCGTGCTGCTCGGCGTGGCGACGCTGGTGTTCGCGCTGATTCATCTCGTGCCCGGCGACCCGGCGGAGGCGATGCTCGGGGAGACCGCGTCGGCCGCCGATTTGGCCGACCTGCGGACGCGGCTCGAACTCGATCGGCCGCTGCTCGAGCAGTACCAGCACTTCCTGACCGGCGTGATCAAAGGCGATCTCGGGACGTCCTTCCGATACGGGACGCCGGTCGCGAGCGAGATCGCGCTGCGGCTCGGACGGACGGCGCAGCTCGCGGTCGCGGCGATGGCGGTGGCGATGGTGATCGCCATTCCGCTCGGCGTGCTCGGCGCGATCTTTCGCGGCGGGGCGATCGACCAGCTGGCGATGACGGTCTCGCTCGCCGGCATCTCGATGCCGAACTTCTGGCTCGGACCGCTGCTGGCGCTGGTCTTCGCCGTCAGTCTCGGCTGGCTGCCGGTGTCGGGCACCGGGTCGTGGCTCCATTTCGTGCTGCCGGCGGCGACGCTCGGCGCGGCGCTCGCGGCGATCCTCGCGCGGATGACGCGCGCGAGTCTGATCGACGAGCTGCGCGAGCTCTACGTGCTCGCGGCGCGCGCGCGCGGGTTGTCGAGAACGCGCGCCATCGTGCGGCATGCGTTCCGGAACAGCCTGATTCCGGTCGTGACGATTCTCGGCCTGCAGTTCGGCGCCGTGCTCACCGGCACCATCATCACCGAGACGATCTTCGCGTGGCCCGGCGTCGGCCGGCTGCTGATCCAGGCCATCAACTTCCGCGACTATCCGCTCGTCCAGGGCTGCATCCTCTTCATCTCGGTGACCTACGTCGGCATGAACCTCCTCGTCGACCTCGCCTATGCGTGGCTCGATCCCCGGATCCGTTACCGGTGACGAGGCGCATCGGCTTCGCCATCGTGATCGGCGCCGTCGCCGCCGCCATTGTCGGCCCCTGGCTGGTGCCGTACGATCCGACGGCGCAGGATCTGCCGCAGCGGCTGGCGGCGCCCTCGTGGGCGCATCCGCTGGGCCTCGACGAGCTCGGGCGCGACATCCTGGCGCGCCTGCTGATGGGCGCGCGAATCTCGCTGCTGGTGGGGTTGTCCGTGGTCGGCATCTCGGCGTGCGTGGGCACGTCGATCGGCGCGATTGCCGGCTACCGCGGCGGGTGGGTGGACGAGATTTCCGGTCGCGTGATGGACGTGCTCCTGGCGTTTCCGGGCATCCTGCTCGCGATCGCGCTCGTCGCCGTGCTCGGTCCGAGCCTGCCGAACGTGGTGATCGCGCTCGTGACGATCGGCTGGGTGACCTACGCGCGTCTCGTGCGCGGGCAGGTCCTGAAAGTGCGCGAGCTTGAGTACGTGCAGGCCGCGCGCGCGCTCGGCGCGCCAGCCGGCCGCATCCTGATCCGGCACGTCGTCCCCGCGACGATCTCCGCGGTGACCGTGCAAGCCACGCTCGGGATGGCCGGCGCGATCATCGCCGAAGCATCGCTCAGTTTCCTCGGCCTCGGCGTGCAGCCGCCGACGCCGAGCTGGGGAACGATGCTCGACGCCGGCCGAGCGCACCTGTTCGACGCGCCGCACCTCACGATCATTCCCGGCACCGCCATCGCGGTGCTCGTGCTGGGTTTCAATTTCGCCGGCGATGCCTTACGCGACCGGCTCGATCCGCGCGCGACGTGAAGGTCTGCAGGGTCGGAGGAGGGTCGGAGCAGGGTCGGAGCAGGGTCGGAGCAGGGTCGGAGTAGGGTCGGAGTAGG
>DASTCC010000485.1:0-4718 GCA_035711465.1 Vicinamibacterales bacterium | reverse complement strand
CCTACTCCGACCCTACTCCGACCCTACTCCGACCCTGCTCCGACCCTGCTCCGACCCCGCCCCCGTCCGCACCGACTAACCGAAGACGACCCGATCGCCGATCCAGAAATTCACGACCCCCGCCGAGCCAATCGCGACGAGATTCGCGAGAACCGGCGCCATGCCCGCGCCGCTCACGAGCCCGGTCATGACCACGAGATTGGTCACGAGCGACACGGCGCCGTTGCCCGCGGCGAACGCGACGAAGGCGCGGACGATGTTCGTGTCGCGATCCGCCCAGGTCCATTGGCGATGCCACGCGAAGTTGTGGACGACGGCCGCGGCGACGGCGAGCGTCGTCGCCGCCAGGTAGTCGACGCCTGCCGTCGTCAGGAGCCACAGGATGCCGAGCTGAACGCCGATGCCGAGCGCGCTCACGGCGTTGAAGCGAAGGAAGCGCGTCCAGGTGCTCACCGGCGCGGCGTTCCTGGAATCGGCTCGGCGCGGTAGAGCGTGATCGTGTTGCGAATCGCAGAGGTCACGAACGTCACGATCAGGCCGGCGATGGCGATCACGCCGCCGACGTCGAAGAGCAGGAACTCGTGTCCCGCGATCGTCGACGTCGGCTTGACGATCAGGACCAGCGCGCCGATCGAGAGCAGGATGCGAAGCTCGGTCGGACCGACCTTGAAGTAGCTGATCCGGAACTCGCCGAGGCTGTGCGTCGCCAGCCCGACTTCGATCGTCAGCAGGAAATAGGCGAGGAGCAGCACCATCGCAACCGCCGGGCTCATGAAGCCCGAGAGCGCCATGCCGCCGAACAGGAAGATCGATCCGACCGCGTCGATCACGTGATCGACGTAGAAGCCGTATCGCGGCCGCTGATGCTGCCGCACCCGTGCCAGCGTGCCGTCGAGGCTGTCGCCGAACCAGTTGACGGCGAGGCAGACGACGACGAGCACCAGCCCGATCGGCGTGACGGCGCCGAGCCAGAACGACAGGCCGGCGCCGATCATCGCCGCGAGCGCGAGCGCGGTCAGGTGATCGGAGTTGATCCGTGGCGGCATCCGCTCGGCCAGCCAGATCAGCGTCCGCTTCTCGATCGGCGCCAGCACGCTCGTGAGGATGCGCGTCGCATCCTTGAATTCCTTCTGAGATCCGGAGGGCCGTACGACAGCTGTGCTCATGGCGTCATCGATCTCCTTCACCGTGGAATGCGTCCTCCGGCCGGAATCGGGCTCAACGGCGCCGCCGCGGGCGATGAGCCCGCTTCGTCGTCGATTTCGCACTACAGAGTGGACGCCAACGGAGGAACAGCCATGATCTCGATGTCTCACGGATTGCTGCCAAAACTGGCCTACGGTGCGGCCGTCGCGTCGGTCGCGGCCGGAACGGCCGTGGGCGCCGCCACCTTGAAACCGGAGTCGATCGCCGGCTGGACGAACTACGTCGCCGCGGCCGAGCGCCGGATAGCCCGCGAGCTCGACATGCCGGGGCGATTCCTGGCCACCGACCTCGCCGCCGACGCCGCCGCCAGGCGGCAGCGGCTGTTGGCCGGGCAGATCGTGGTCGAGCCGCTGCAGGCGGCCGACGGCGCCGGTCGCGCGATCGACGTGCCGTCGGCGATGGTGCATCACTGGCGCGGCGCGGTGTTCATTCCTGGCGCGCAGCTCGAGGCGCTGCTGCAGGACCTGCGCACCAACGGACCGGACAGAAACGAAGACGTGCTCGCCTCGCGCGTGCTCGAACGCGGCGCCCATGGCATGCGCGTCTACCTGCGCGTGCAGCGCCAGAAGTTCGCGACCGTCGTCTACGACACCGAACACCTGGTGCGGTTCGCCGCCCGCGGCGCCGGCCGGGCGACGAGTCAGAGCACGGCGCTGCGCATCGCGGAGGTCGAGAATCCGAATTCGCCTGACGAACGCGTGTTGCCGCCGGGACAGGATCGCGGGTTCCTGTGGCGGTGGAATGCGTACTGGCGCTACGAGCAGCTGCCGGGAGGCGTGATCGCCGAGTGCGAATCGATCAGCCTGAGCCGCGACGTGCCGTCGCTCGTCCGCGTGTTCGTCGGCGGGCTGATTCGCAGCACCGCGGACGAGTCGATGCAGCGGACGCTGACGGCGTTCAGATCCCGCTTCGCCGCGACGTCGACGGGAACGCCGCCCGCGCCGTCGCCGGCTCGATGACGGCGAAGCCGATCAGCGCGGCGACAGCGGATCCGATCAGCGCCGCGCCGACGTAGTTGTGATCGCCCACCGTGATCGCGCCGGCGGCCAACAGCGCGAGGACGAAGAGGACGTCGGCGGCGCGGAGGAACGCCGCCGATGGACGCAGCAGCGCCCACGCTTCGTCGGAGTAGTGGCGGCTCGCGAACCAGAGATGGAGGCGAAGCGCGCCGGCCGCGATCGCGCCGACGAGGCCGGCGACCAACAGCCCGAGCATGATCGGCCCCGGCGCGATCTCGCGCGCGTGCCAGAGTAGCGCGACCAGGGCTCCGTAGCCGGCCGTCACCGCGGCCTGATGAAACCGCCACCACCACAGCGAACCGTCCGCCGCCGGCGCGGACGGATGGGCCATCGCCGCCGGCACGCCGGCGCCGCTCTGCACCGCCTGGAGCACGGAGACCATCTCGCGCGCGGACGCGTAGCGTTCCTCGCGCGCTTTGCGCAGGCATCGCGTCGTGACCGTCTCGATCGCGGAGACGAGCGCCGGATCGGCGCGCGGATCGGACGAGAGCCGTGCCGGCTCGGCGCCGAGAATCGCCGCCATCGTCGTCGCCGCGTCGGCGTGGCCGAACGGGTGACGGCCGGACACCATCTCGTGCAGCAGCACCCCGAGTGCGAACAGATCGGATCGCGCGTCGACGTCTTCGGCGCGAATCTGCTCGGGCGACATGTACGCCGGCGTGCCGAGCACCATGCCCTCGCGCGACAGATGCAGGGTCGTCTGCTCGGCGTCGCTAAAGCGGGCGAGGCCGAAGTCGAGGATCTTGACCGTGCCCGACGGATGCCGGATCACGTTCTCCGGCTTCAGGTCGCGATGGACGATGCCGCGCTCGTGCGCGGCGGCGAGCGCCTCGGCGAGCGCCAGCGCCGTCTGGATGGCGCGGCCGATCGGCAGCGACCCGCGCGAGATCTCGTCGCGCAGCGTTTCGCCCGGGACGTACTCGGAGGCGATGAAGGTCTCGCCGTCCACGTCTTCGAGCGCGTACACCGTCGCGATCCCCGGATGCGTCAGCGCCGCGGCCGCCCGCGCCTCGCGCTTCAGCCGTTCGCGGCGGGTCTCGTCGTCCACGAACCGGCGCGGCAGCGACTTGAGGGCGACGGTGCGGCCGAGCCGCGAGTCTTCAGCCAGGTAGACCACGCCCATGCCGCCTTCGCCGAGAAGCTTGACGATGCGATACGGCCCGACAGACTCGCCGGGCTCGTGGTGGCCGCCCTCGAGCGCGTCGTCGAGCAGCCGGCCGGCCGAGCCGGCGGGCCGCTCGATGAACTCGCCGGCGCGCGCGTGGGCCGCGAGCAGGGACTTCACTTCCTCGACGATCGACGCGTGATCGCACTCGCGCTCGAGCCAGGCCAGCCGTTCGGCGGCGGGCCGATCGAGCGCCGCATGGAACAGCGCGTTGACGCGGGCCCACTCCTCGGCGCTGAGGTGCGTGCTCACCGCGGCGCGGTCCCCTCGAGCTCGCGCAGGAGCCAGGCTTTCGCGATCGTCCAGTGCCGTTTCACCGTCGCCGGCGAGATCTTCATCGCGGCCGCCGTTTCTTCCACTGACAGACCGCCGAAGAATCGCAGCTCGACGAGCTTCGCCTGCTCGGGGTCGAGCGCCGCCAGCTTCGTCAGCGCCGCGTCGAGCGCGATCAGATCGATCGACGTGCCGCTGTCGGCGAGCAGCGCTTCGTCGAGCGTCACCTGCACCTGGCCGCCGCCGCGCTTCGACGCGCCCCGGGCACGGGCGCGCTCGACCAGCAGCCGGCGCATCGAGATCGCGGCGATCGCGAGGAAGTGGGTGCGGTCGTGCCACGCCGGCGTCGCGTCCTTCATCAGCCGCAGGTAGGCTTCGTGGACGAGCTCGGTGGCCTGGACGCTCTGCGCGCGCTCGCGGCGTACGTAGGCCGCGGCGATGCGCCGCAACTCGGCGTAGACGTCCTCGACCAGGGCGTCGACGGGCGGGGTTGAGGGACGCGAGGACCGCTCGGTCACGGCTGACGGATCGGACGATACTGCCTGGCGAGCTCCGCGATCACCGACGCCTTCCACACGTAGCCGAGTTGGAGCGACGTATCGACCGTCCGCGAGGATTGCGCATCGAGCGGATCGACCGACGGCCGGGTCTGGCGCACGACCGGCATCGACGAGAAGATGCCGAGCAGCTTCAACACGTGTCCCGTCCGCATCGATCCATCCTGCGCCTCGTAGATCCCGTTGGCGACGACGAGCACCGGCGAGCCGGACATGCCGGGGAACGCGGAGACGTCGACGAGAAATACCGGCCGCCCTTCGAAGTCTACGTCCGGTTCGCTGGCGATGTGCCCGGTTTTCCACACCGGCAGATAGTGCGTGGTGTCGTAGAAGCCGAACGGGTAGCCGAGCAAGGTCGCGCCCGAGGACGGCCGGATCCTGATGTCGCCGCGAGTGTGCGCCTCGGTGAAGACGAGCAGGCGGATCCGCTCGTACGCCTGGCGCGGCAGCGGCACCAGCACGACGTCGGCGTTCGGCGTCCGATCACTGGTGATCCAG
>DASTCC010000484.1:0-3281 GCA_035711465.1 Vicinamibacterales bacterium | reverse complement strand
CAGCTCCTGTTCGATCAGGGGGCGGTCACGGTCGAGGACTACCTCGGCCAGGCGCGCGCGAGCGTCGACCGTCGCCCGCCGGATCCCGAGGCGGTCCGGACGTTCCGCGCTCACGTCGCGCGGGCCGAAGCGCTCGTCGCCGAACGTCTGCGACGCCGCCCCGACGACGCGGCAGCGCACTTCGAAGCCGGCGCGATCGCGAGCGTGGTCGCGTCGTACACCGCGACCATCGAGGGCCGCGTCTCCGGCAGCGTCGGCGCCGCACGGCGTGCCTACCGCGAGCAGGCGCGTGCGCTCGAGCTCGATCCGGGCCGCAGGGACGCCGGGCTGATTCTCGGTCTCTATACCTATTCGATCGCCGAGCTGTCGTTCGCGAAGCGGATGTTCGCCCGCCTCGCGGGCTTCAGCGCCGATCGCGAGCGCGGCATCGAGCTGCTCGAGGCGGCCGCTGACTTCGCCAGCGACGCGCAACCGGGCGCGCTCTTCACACTCAACGTCGTCTACAACCGCGAGCGCCGCTTCGACGACGCGCTGCGGCTGATTGCGACGCTGCAGCAGAAGTTCCCGCGCAACCGGCTGCTGTGGCTCGAAGAGAGCAGCACGGCGCTGCGGGCCGGCGACGGCCTCCGCGCCCGCGCCGCCGCGGAGGCCGGGTGGACGCGGCTGCAGCAGGACCCGCGGCCGCGCGCGACCGGCGAGCTGTCGCGATGGCACTACGCGTACGGGGCGGCGCTCGCCGCGACCGGCGACGGCGTCCGGGCCGCGATCGAGCTGCGGGCCGCCGCGGACACCGCGATCCGTGACTGGGTGCGCGGCCGCGCGAACCGCGAGCTCGGCAAAATCGCGCTCGCCTCCGGCGATCGGCCGCGCGCGATCGCGGCGCTGACGCTCGCCGAGCGCCTGTGCCGGAAGGACGCCGACGATGTCTGCGCCGGCGAGGCGCGGGCGATCCTGAAGCAGGCACGATCGGAGGGAGGCCGGCCATGACCGCGCAGGGCAGACACCTGACGTTCGCGGCCATCGCCGCGTGCGGCGCGATGCTCGCCGCGACGCTGCTGACACGCGCCTCGGCGGCGCCGATCTCGCGTGAAGCGCTCGAAGCGTCGTTCGCGTCCGACCTTCGCAACGTCGTGATCGCCTGGGACCCTGGCGACGTCAGGCCGGAATCGGAGCGCCGGCGGAAGCTGTTCGACCTCGTGTATCAGACCTACGATGCGTCCGCATGGATCCCGCAGTCGTTGTTCGACGCGAATCTCGTCGCCCAGGTCGTCGCCGGCGACGTCGACACCATCGTCGGCGAACGCGTCGGGTTGGTGCTGTGGAAGGACAACGCCCACGTCCCGGCGTTTGGCATGGCGCCCAACGCCGGCACCGGCGAGCCGCTGCGGTGGACGGTCAACTGCCTGGTCTGCCACACCGCGGAAATCGACGGCGTCGCGTACTTCGGCGCCGGCACGAAGACGTTCGACGATCTCTGGCTCGGTGAAGCCCTGAAGCGATTGACCGGCCGCGGCTGGCGTCAGCTCCTGCCACGCGACTCTCGTGATTTCGCGCTCGCGGCAGACGCCAATCGCATTCTCGAGGCCCACCATCACGATCGGATCGACTCGCTGACGCGCGCGCGATCGACGGCGTTCGCCGCCTCGCACGTCGAGCTCTACATGCGGCCGAACGGCCGGATGCCGTCGGTCGAGGAGGTCGGCCGCGGCGACGTCAAGACGCCGCCGCTCTGGCATACGGCGGCGAAGATGCCAGCGGGCCGATGGTACTCCGATGGGAGTTTTCACGGACCATTTCCGTTGATGGCCTCGTCGATGGAGCTCGAGAAGGATCGTCCGTTCGACGCGCTCGTCACCGTCGTCATGCCCGAGATCAAGCGGGAGTTCGTCGAGGTGATCCAGTACCTGCGTCCGCCGCCGTATCCGTACGCGATCGACCGTGCCCTCGCGGAGCAAGGCCGCGCGCTGTTCCACTCGGCCGAGATCGGTTGCTCGCGGTGTCACGGCACCTACGACGGCCGCGGCGGCGTCGCGTGGCCGGGCGTGCACGCCGACGTCGGCACCGACACGTCGCGGCGCGACCTCGTGAACGACGGATTCCTGGCGGCGTTGCGCAACAGCCCGATCGCGATGGAAGGGCGCCTCGAGAGGAGTCCGGGCTACGCGGCGACGCCGTTGACGGGCGTGTGGGCGAACTATCCGTATCTGCACAACGGCAGCGTCCCGACGCTGCATCATCTGCTCGGACCCGCGGCCGAGCGGCCGCGTATCTTCCAGGTGATGGCGGCACGACGATTCGATCGGCGACGCGTCGGGCAACTGCTCGCGCTCGATCCGGCGATGCTGCAATTGGGCGAACCGGTACTCGGGCAGCGGTTCGGCGGCAATCGCGACTGGTTCAGCGTCACGCGGCCGGGTTCCGGCAACGGCGGCCACGATTTCTGGGCGCGGATCCGCACCGACGAGAATCGTCGCGCGCTCATCGAGTATCTGAAGACGCTCTGAAATCGATAGGCTGGCTCGTTGACGCACATGTCCCGTCCGGACTCTTCGGCGCTCGACTGCGTCGTGATCGGGGCTGGCGCCGCCGGATTGGCGACGTCGCACGCGCTCGGCGCGTCAGGCATCCCGCACTTGATTCTGGAGCGCGGCGCCACCGTCGGGCACACCTGGACGCATCTCTACGACAGCCTCGTGCTGCACACGGCGCGACGGCTCTCGACGCTGCCAGGACTCGACTATCCGGCCGGCACGCCACGTTTTCCGACCCGACGGGACGTCGTGTCCTATCTGGCCGCGTACGCCGCGCGCTTTCGCGCGCCGGTCGAGACCGGCGTCGAGATCTCGTCGCTCGCCGGCGATGGCGGCGCCTGGATCGCACGCGCGGCGAACGGGGTGACGTTCCGCGCGCGAACCGCGGTGGTGGCGACGGGCATCGTCGCCAACCCCGTGCGCCCGGATCTGCCTGGCCGGTCGTCGTATCGCGGCGACGTGCTCCACAGCGTCGACTATCGCCGGCCCGATCCCTGGATCGGCCGCCGGGTGCTGGTGGTCGGCGCGGGCAATTCAGCGGGCGAGATCGCGGCCGAGCTTGCCGACGCCGGCGCCGAGGTCACGCTGTCGGTGCGTTCCGGCACCGCGGTCATGCCGCGCGACGTGGCTGGCGTGCCGCTGCAGTACCTCGCTGTCGCGGCAGCGACGCTTCCGGAGCCGCTTCAGCATCTGGTGACGCGGGGATTCGTGACGATCTCCTCGTTGGTGCGCGGACCCTCGCCGCTGCCG
>DASTCC010000483.1:0-3580 GCA_035711465.1 Vicinamibacterales bacterium | reverse complement strand
GATCTCGCTGCTGGCGATCGCCGTCTCGCACCTCGACGCGCATACAATCGTGCAACTGGAGCTGCCGCTTGGGCTTGCCGACGAAAGACGCCGTCCTGGCACGAAGCAGGGCGTCGCGCGATCGCGCGCGGATCTGGCCGTCGATGCGATCCGCAAGCGTTTCGGCGTAAAGGCGGTGGATTATGGGTTGGCCTCGCGAGACTCGCGATCGGTGCCCGACGAGTTCCGCCGCCTGGCCGAAAAGGAGCTGTGAATATCGCCTGGCGCCGTGGAACGATCGATAAGGTGTAAACGGAATGCCGACACAAAAAGCACAGAAGCGCGGCGCTGAGACGCGAAAGCAGCTGTCATCTGAACAACGAGGAGCGCTGCTCAGCACGTTGAAAGCCCGGTTCGAGAAACATATGAACCGTCATCGGGGTCTTCAATGGACGGCCGTTCAGGCCAGGCTGGAAGCCCATCCTGAAAAGGTGTGGTCGCTCCAGGAGATGGAACGGACCGGCGGCGAACCCGACGTCGTCAGTTACAACAAGAAGACCGGCGAGTACCTGTTCTACGACTGCTCAGCGGAAAGCCCCAACGGCCGCCGCAGCGTCTGTTACGACCGGGAAGCGCTGGAGGCCAGGAAGGAACACAAGCCGAAGAACAGCGCGATGGCCATGGCGGCCGCCATGGGGATCGAGATCCTCACCGAAGCGCAGTATCGGGAGTTGCAGACGCTGGGCGAGTTCGACGCGAAGACGTCGAGTTGGGTGGCGACACCGCCTGATATCCGGGCACGCGGCGGCGCGATCTTCTGCGATCGGCGCTACGGCCACGTCTTCACGTCCCACAACGGTGCGGAGTCGTATTACGCCGCAAGGGCGTTTCGTGGCGCGTTGAAGGTTTAGGGGGGCCGTCGCCGTGCCAGTGGCTACTTCCCCTTCCCCACCGCCTTGAGAACCGCGATCGCCCGATTGACGCTGGCCTTGTCGGCCAGCGGCGCCTCGATCGTGAAGTCGCCGACTCTGACGCTCAGCCCGGTCTTGTCTTTCGCCTTCGACTTCCGCGGCCGGCTCCACCAGAGCGACACCAGCCCGGTAATCGCCGCGATGTAGTTCGGCAGCTCGGTGATCACCAGGTTCACGATCTCGGGCCCGTCTTCGTGGCGCTCGATCCGGCCCCTGCCGCGGCCCAGCCGGGCGACGCCATGGCCTTTGGTCAGATCCCACTTCGCCGCCCCGCCCGCCAGCTTGTCCAGCGCGCGGTGCACGTCCTTGCCGTAGGTCTCGAGCTGATAGTCGTCGCTTCGACGGAACTTGATCGAAATCGTTTCTGCCATCGTGACACCTCGCGTGGTGTAACCCTCTTTATGACATCAACCGCCCCCGATACCGCCGACTGAGCCGCAGCGTCACGCCGTTGACCAGAACGACGCTGTAATCCCCATGCCAGTCCGGATGAATCGCGGAGACCCGATCGAGATTGACGATCGTCGACCGATGAATCCGCGCAAAGTGCTTCGGATCCAGCCGACGCTCGAGCTCCTGCATCGTCATCCGCACCTGAAACGTCCGCGGGCCCGCATGGAGCTTCAGGTAGTTCGCGGCGGCCTCGGCGTAGTCGAGATCGACGGCGCGAAGCAGAAAGTATCGATCGCCGTCACGGACTGTGAACCGGAACACGTGCCCGGCGTCGGCGTCACCGGCAGCAGCCGCTGACGTGTCCGGAACCATCGGCTGACGAGTGGATCCAGTCGACGCCGCCGACTCTCGCGCATCGAGCAGCGCGCGCAGCCGATCCGCGGAAGCGGCGCGATCGAGGAGATCGAGCTCGGCGCGTACGCGTTTGAGCGACTCCTGGAACCGCCGATGCGTGATCGGCTTGAGCAGATAGTCGAGCGCGTGCACGACGAACGCCCGCAGCGCGTAACGATCGTAGGCGGTGACGAACACGATGCTCGGCAGGTGCTGCGCGGCGGAGCGGGCGACGACGTCGAAGCCGTCGCAGCCGGGCATCTGCACGTCGAGAAACACGAGATCGGGACGATGGGCCAGGATCGCGGCGACGGCCGACGGGCCGTCCTCCGCTTCGGCGACGACGTCGATGTCCGACTCGCGCTCGAGCCGGACGCAGAGCCCGCGCCTCGCGAGCGGCTCGTCGTCCACCACGACCGTACGGATGCGGCCACTCATGAACGCGCCGCCGTCGTCTGCCACGGCAGCGTGACCGAGACGCGCGCGCCGCGGCCGTACGAGCTGTCGGTGAGCAGCTGCTGGCGCGATCCGTAGAGCTGCGCGAGCCGCGCGCGCGTGTTGGCCAGCCCGATGCCGCGACCGGCGGCGGGTCGCGCCGCCGGCGAGGTTCGCGCGGCGGGCGCAGCGTCGAACCCCGGCCCCGTATCGATCACGTCGATCTCGAGCGACTCGCCGCGCCGGCGGGCGCGGATCGTGATCGTGCCGGGGCCTGGCGTGCGGCCGATGCCGTGCGTGATCGCGTTCTCGACAAGCGGCTGCAGCAGCATGCTCGGCACCATCGCCGCGCGCGCCGCCGGCTCGACGTCGAGCTCGACGTTCAGCCGCTCGCCCAGCCGCGTCCGCTGGATGTCGAGATAGGTCTCGAGCACGTCCAGCTCCTCGTCGAGCGCGATCTCCTGCGGCCGGTGATCGTCGAGCGACACCCGGAGCAGGTCGGCGAGAAAGCCGAGCGTCCGCACCACGCGATCGCGATCGCCCTCGAGCGCCATCGTCGAGATCGCGTTCAGCGTGTTGAACAGAAAATGCGGGTTGAGCTGGCCTCGCAGCGCCGCGAGCCGGGCTTCGGTCAGGCTCGCCTGCAGACGGCTCGCCGCCATCTCTCGCGCCCGCGCCTCGCGGTAGAAGCGCAGCGCATGCGCGCCGCCGGCAATCGCCGCATACAGCATCAGGTCGGCGACGAAGAGCGAGCTGGTCTTGGCGATGAGCCCGATCAGGGTCGTCTGCGCGGTCGTGTGCCAGCTCATGTAGAGCGAGACGGCGACGACGTGCACGGCGGCGAAGCCGAGGGCGCCAGCGAGATGCGCCGGCAACGTCACGCGCCAGTTGCGCCGGTCGATCGGCAGCCGGCCGACGAGCCAGAGCGGCAGCGGCGCCAGCAGGCCGGCAATGAGCCACGACGGCGCGGTCGCGATGAAGCCGGTAACCCACGGCGCCGGACGCCCCGACAGCGTGGCGCCGACGTAAGAGCGGCTGGCGTCGAGTACGGCGACGAGAGTCGCGGCGACCAGCGCGCCGGCGGCGATCGCGATCGGTCTGGCCGCCGGTGCGGGAGCCTCCGCGAGCGTCAGGTCGTCGGGCCGCCAGTCGTGCACGGCGGCAACGTACGTCAACGGCGCCACCGCGATCAAACGCGCCGGGCGCGGACGCCGTTCGTCCCAGTTCCACGCCGCTCGTCCCAGCCGGCGTCCGCGCATCCCGGGCGGCGCGCCAATCGCACGCGCCCGTTCCTAGAGTCTCGCGCCGGGGGACTCCATGACGCGAATCGGTCTCGTGCTTCGGCAAGCCGCGCGGCGGCTGGCGCTCGAGTGGCGCTACACCTGCTCGGTCGCCGGCATCCTCGCGCT
>DASTCC010000482.1:0-7063 GCA_035711465.1 Vicinamibacterales bacterium | reverse complement strand
CAGGGTCCAGGGTCGCAGGCCGAGGTCCAGTTCGAAGGCGAATTCGAGGCGATCTATGAGGACGGCCCGTCCGGCTCGCGCCTCAATCACTTCCTCGCGCTCGACGAAGACCCGGGCAACAGCGGCCGCGGAAACGCCAATGGCCGCCGGCGCATCCGCCTCGAATTCACTGACGGCGAACCTGACGTCGAGACCGGCACGCGCATCCGCGCCCGCGGCAGGATGAAGAACGCCGACACGCTGCAGCTGTCGAAGAGCGGCTCCGGAACGCAGGTCGTGTCGCAGATCACCTCGAACACGTTCGGCGAGCAGAAGACGATCGTGCTCCTGGTGAACTTCCTCGACAACCCGTCGGCGCCCTACAACGCGAACGACGCCCAGGCGGTGAATCAGACTGTCGCCGACTTCTACCGCGAGAGCTCGTTCAATCAGACGTCGATGAACTTCACCGTCGCCGGCTGGTTCACGCTCAACATGAACGGCGCCGGCTGCGACTACAACAGCATCTCTTCGCAGGCCGACCAGAAGGCGCAGCAGTCGGGCATCAACCTCGGCGCGTACACCCGCAAGGTCTACGCGTTCCCGAACATCGGCTGCAGCTGGTGGGGCCTGGGCACGGTCGGCGGCAACCCGTCGCGGGCCTGGATCGACGGCAACTACGCCCTCAAGGTCGTCGCCCATGAGCTCGGCCACAACTTCGGTCTCCATCACTCGCACTCGGTGCCGTGCGACACCGGCGGCTGCTCGTCGATCGAGTACGGCGACGACCGCGACATGATGGGCCTGTCGGCCACCGGCCACTTCACCGCGTTCCAGAAGCAGCGCCTCGGCTGGCTCGCCTACGGCAGCTCGCCGGCCATTCAGACGGCGAGCGCGAGCGGCACGTATCAGATCGAATCCTTCTCGTCGCCCTCGGGCGGCGCGCCGAAGGCGATCAAGATTCTCAAGTCGGTCGACGGCTCTGGCAACAAGACGTGGTACTACGTCGAAGCGCGTACGTCGTACGGCTTCGACGGGAGCGTCGGCTCGGGCGTCACCGTCCACACCGGCGCCGATGCGGTCAACAACAGCAGCGATCAGATCGACCTCGATCCGGTGAGCGGCACGTTCGACTCGACGCTGGACGCCGGCCAGACTTTCACTGACAACGTCTCGGGAGTCAGCATCACCACGGTCTGGGCCAACGCCTCCGGCGCCGCGGTCGCCGTGACCGTGCCGAGCGCGCCCTGCAACACGGGCACGCCGACGGTCACACTCAATCCCGGCGGCAACGTGATGACCCAGCCCGGCAGTCCGGTGAGCTTCGACGTCAGCGTCCGGAACAACGACGGCTCGAGCTGCCCGGACGCGGCCTTCGACCTCACTGACGCGGTGCCGGCGGGCTGGAGCGGCGTCTTCTCGACCGCCTACGTCACGCTCGCGCCTGGCGCGACGACGTCCGCGAGTCTCACCGTCACGCCCGACAGCGGTGCATCCGGCCCGAACGGGCACACCGTCAACGCGAGCCGGGCGACCGGCCCGAACGGCGCCGCCAACGGCACGATCACGGTCGTCACCGGGTTGGACGTCGGCCTGACGATCGGCCCGGGCAAGGGCGGCGCCACCAGCATGACGGCGACCGTCAGCGCCTCGGGCGCGGGTCTCTCCGGCGCCACCGTCGTCTTCCGCCTGACCAAGCCGAACGGCGTCGTCGTGACCAGCACCGGCGTCACCAACGGCACCGGCGTCGCGACGTATTCGTTCAAGCCGAGCCGTAAGGATCCGTCGGGCACCTACCAGGTGACGGCGACGACGACCGCCAACGGCATGACCGCGACGGCGGCCGGCAGCTTCGTGAAGTAGCGAGTTGGGCAAGGCAGGCCACGACGTCGAGTGCCGGCTCGGCGTCGTGGTCTGGTACGTTCGCCTCCCGCCTGTCCGGATCCGCGCCGCTTCGAAATCCCGCGATCGCCAGACAACCCGTCAACTATTAAGATCGTCTTTACAGTGACGATCTGAAGAGTTCGCGCGCCGGCGCGGCCGGATCGTCCGGAAAGGTCCGTCCGTGGCGGTCCGACCCCAGACGCTACTTCCGCTCACCACCGTCAGCCTCTACGTGCTCCTCGCCGTCGCCGACGAGGCGCAGCATGGCTACGGGATCATCAAGGACGTCGAGCGCCGCACCCACGGCCTCGTCTCGCTCGAGGCCGGCACGCTCTACGCGGCGATCAAGCGGCTGCAGGACGAAGGGCTGCTGCGCGCCGACGCGAGCCGGCGCCCGAAGGCCGACGACAGCCGGCGGCGCTACTACCGGCTGACGCCGCTCGGGCGCGCCGTGCTACGCGCCGAGTGCGACCGGCTGGAGGACGTGCTGCGCACCGCGCGCGAGAAACGCGTCATTCCGGCGACCGGTCGCGGATCGCACGGCTCATGACGACGGCCGATCGGCGCGGATCGGGGACGGACCACGAGGCCGCCGCGCCGCGGCTGAGCGCAGTGTCGCGCCGGCTGTTCCGCGTCGCGCTGGCGTGCTGTCCGCGCGCGTTCCGCGACGAACACGCCGGCGATCTGCTGCAGACGCTCGCCGAGCGCGAGTCGGAGCTGATGGGCGCCCTGACCGCCGGGCGCGTCGTCCGGTCCCGCTGGCGATTCCGCGCCCGCGAAAGTGCCGCCATTCTCCGGGCCGCCTGGCACGTCCGCCAACGGCGTCCGTTGTTCGCGGGCATGCCCGCGCTCGAGGGAGATCTCGTCATGGCTGAGTCGACCGCGCCGCGTGCGTCGCTGTTCGCCGGCATCGGCGGTGACATCCGTTCCGGGCTGCGCGGCCTGCTCAAGCATCCGGGACATGCCGTCGTCTCCATCGCGACGCTGGCGATCGCGGCCGGCGCCGCCACCGCCGTGTTCAGCGTGCTCAACGCCATCGTGCTGACGCCGCTGCCCTACGCGAAGCCCGAAGCGCTCGTCTACATCCGCGACGCGTCGCTGCCGCGGTTCCCGTCGTTCAGCGTGTCGCCCGGACGCTTCCTGGCCTGGCAGCAGCGGACGCGCGCCTACGACGGCATCGCCGCGACCACCGGATCGTCCGGCAATCTGACCGGCGCCGGCGATCCGGAGCGCATCGACATCAGCCGCGCGTCGGCGAACCTGTTCGACGTGCTCGGGGTGCCGCCGCTCGTCGGCCGCGGATTCACCGACGCCGACGATCGCCCCGGCGCCGCGGCGGTCATCATCCTCTCCGAAGGCCTGTGGATGAGCCACTTCGCCCGCCGCGCCGACATCATCGGTCAGACGATCACGTTGAACGAGCGTCCGGTGACTGTGATCGGCGTGATGCCGGCGTCCTTCGCGTATCCCGCTCGAAACACGCGCGCGTGGGTGCCGCTCGCGCTGAGCGACGACGAGCGCCGCAACTACGGCAGCCACTTCCTGGCGTTGGTCGGGCGCGTGAAGGCCGGCGTCTCTTTCGAGACCGCCCGCGACGATCTCGCCCGCGCCGCGCGCGAGCTCGAAGCCGAGATCCCCGATGGCAATCGGACCTGGACGACGCTCGTCGATCCGCTGCACGAGTTTTCGATCCGCAACATCCGGTCGGGTCTCAACATGCTGGTGGCCGCCGCCATCGGCGTCCTGCTGATCGCCTGCGCCAACGTCGCCGGCCTGCTGCTGGCCCGCGGCGCCGATCGCCAGCGCGAGATTTCAGTCCGCGCCGCGCTCGGCGCCAGCCGCGGACGGCTGATCCGGCAGCTGCTCGTCGAGAGCCTGACGCTCGGCCTGGCCGGCGCCCTGTGTGGCGTCGGCATCGCTTACCTGCTTCTTCGTGCGCTGCTCGCATCGCGCTGGATGAACCTGCCTCGCATCACCGACGTCCCGCTCGATGGCAGCGCGCTCGCGTTCGCCGCCGTGCTCGCGGCGATCACGCCGTTGGTGTTCGGGCTGCTGCCGGCGCTGCAGCTGGCCGGCGCCTCGCTCGGCGCCGCGCTCGGTCCCGGCTCGAGGACGGGCGCCTCGTCGCTCAAGACGCGCACGCGCTCGGTGTTGATCGTCGGCGAAGTCGCGCTCGCAGTGATGCTCGTCACCGGCTCGGCGCTGCTGCTCCGCAGCCTCGATCGCCTGCTCGGCGTCGCGCCCGGCTTCCAGCCCGATCGGCTGATTGCCGTCGGCCTCTCGCTGCCCGAATCCCGCTACGGTGACGCCGCGAAGAAGACGCAGTTCTTCTCGTCGGTCGTCGAGCGCGTGCGCACGCTCCCGGGCATCGAGCAGGTCGCCACGACGCAGTCGGTGCCGTTCCTCGGCGATTACGTCTCGTCCATCGACGTCGAAGGACTCGACGTCGATCCCGAGGCGCGGCCGACGTCCAACTTCTACGCGATCAGCCCCGGCTACTTCGCGACGATGCAGATTCCGGTGCTGCGCGGACGCGACTTCACGGACGCCGATCGCCGCGACCAGCCGCGCGTCACCATCGTGTCGCGGCAGCTGGCGATGAAGGTGTTCAACACCCTCGACGTCGTCGGCAAACGCATCCGCATCAGCCAGGGGCCGAGCCGCGACTACGGCGAGATCGTCGGCGTCGTCGACGACGTGCGCCAGTACGGCCTCGAGGAATCGCCGACGCTGCAGACCTACGAGCCGTCGCAGCAGCACGCCTACTTCGGCGTGCTGCGCCTGCTCATTCGCACCGCGCAGCCGACGGACACGACGGTGGCGGCCGTGCGCCGCGCCGTCGCCGAGCTCGACCCGCTGCTGCCCGTCAGCAACGCGACGACGATGACGCAGGCGATCGCGGCGACGACGGGGTCGCGCCGATTCACGACGGCGCTCCTCGGCGGACTGGCCCTGGTGGCGCTGCTGCTCGCCGCCGTCGGCGTCTACGGTCTGGTCTCGTTCTCGGTGGGCCGGCGCGTGCAGGAGTTCGGCGTGCGCATGGCGCTCGGCGCCGAGCCGCGATCGATCATGCGCCTCGTGATCGGCCAGGGCCTGCGCCTGGCGCTGCTCGGCGTGGCGATCGGCCTGGTCGGCGCGCTGCTGACGGCGAGACTCGTGCAGTCGCTGTTGTTCGAAGTGTCGGCCACCGATCCGACGGCGTTCCTGCTCGCGACCACAGTGCTCGTTGCCGCCGTGATCGCCGCGTGCTATTCACCGGCCCGCCGCGCGATTCGCGTGAACCCCGTGACGGCACTGCGAGGGCAGTGACTGAGAACTCAGAACTTGGAACTTGAGGCTCAAGCCCCAAGCCCCGAGCCCCTGGAATGTGATATTCACGTTCCGAGCCCTCCAGGTGAAGTGGATTCGCTCGTCGATCGTGCTGTTCGCGGTTGCCGCGTTTGGATGCAACCAGCCGCCGCCGCCGCGGCCGGCGCTGCAGGATGCGCCGACGCACGAGCGCTACACCGCGGCGCTGTCCGAGTTCGGACTCGACAAGACCGCGCTCGGACAGGACTGGCTGGCGGCCGCCAATCAGGCCCTGGCGAATCCGATCCCCACGTCGCTGCCATTCCGTGAGAGCGGCTATCTGCCGCCCGCGGATCCGAGCGCTATCGGTTATGCCTTCGAGCTGCGCCGCGGTCGGCGGCTGGTGATCGACGTGTCGTTCGAAACCGCGTCGCCGGCGCGTCTGTACGTCGATCTGTTCGAGGCCCGCGAAGAGGAGCCGCCGCGCCGGGTGGCTGGCGCCGAGCCCGGCCAGTTGTCGTTCACCTACGATGCGCGCCGCGACGGCCTGCACATTCTTCGTCTGCAGCCCGAGTTGCTGCGCGGCGGACGCTACACGATCGTCGAGCGCACCACGGCCTCGCTCGGCTTTCCCGTGCAGGGCGTGAGTCTCGGCGCCGCGCACAGCGGCTTTGGCGCGCCGCGTGACGGCGGCCGGCGCGACCATCACGGCATCGACATCTTCGCGCCGCGGGGCACGCCGGTGGTGGCGGCCGTCGACGGCGTCGTCCGCGTCGACACGAGCGATCGCGGCGGGCAGGTGATCTGGCTCTCGCCGCTCGATCGCCGCGGCCGCCTGTACTACGCGCATCTGCACGACTGGGCGGTAACGAACGGCGCGTCCGTCCGCGCGGGCCAGGTCATCGGCTACGTCGGCAACACCGGCAATGCGCGGACGACGCCGCCGCACCTGCACTTCGGCGTGTACGACCGCGGCCCCGTGGATCCACATCCGTATCTGCGCCCGGACGATCCTCAGCCGGCCGAGATCTCGGCGGCGTTGTCGCTCGTCGGCGAATGGGCGCGGGTGCGCGCCGGCCGCGCCGCGGTGCATGCCGCGCCGCACGCGCGCGCCTCGACCTCGACGATCATCGACGCCGGCACGATCGTCCGTGTGCGCGCCGCCGCGGCCGGATTCTTCCGCATCGACTGGCCGGACACGACCGTCGCATTCGTGCGCGCGCGCGAGCTCGAAGCGCTGGAGCGGCCGGTGTCCACCGCCACGCTCGCCGAAGCCACCGAGATACTCGAAGCGCCGGACGCCGAGGCGCCAGTCGTGGACAGCATCGCCGCCCGCACCAGCGTCGACGTCCTCGGCGCCTCGGGAACGTATCGTCTCGTCCGCTTCCCGAATCGGCAGACCGGATGGATCGCCGCGCCGACGCCGGCCGCGGCTATCGTGCCCGCCGCTCGCCCGCGTCAGTAACCGGCCGCAATCTTCACGCCCGTCGCAATGCTCATTTGCCGACCGTGTCGAATCCCGGCCGGATGAACTTCATCGCGTTCGGAAAGCGCACGTCGATGCCGACGTCCAGGTCCTCGAGCATGCGCGCGAGCCTGGCCGGCACGCCGTTGGCGCGGGCGCGGCCCGTTTCCATCAGCACTCGCCATGCGGCGCGCGACTCGGCAACGAGCAGTCGCACCAGCTTTGCCGAGCCGTTGGCATCGCTCTGGACGTCGGTCGGATCGTAGTGGGCGTCGAGCGCGCCGGACACCGCCCGGTGCGTCTTGCTCGCGATGCGAAGACACAGCGCCTCGATGACGTCGACCGCGTCGATCGATCGTTCATCGCCCGTCGCCTCGACGATCGGCCGCAGTGCCCGAAGGATCGGCGTCGCCGTGCGGGTGTACTCGAGACTCAAACGGACGAGCG
>DASTCC010000481.1:0-7926 GCA_035711465.1 Vicinamibacterales bacterium | reverse complement strand
GAGCCGTTTCGACGACTCGACGTCCTCCGCCGTGATCTCCGCTCCCATCAATGCCGCCAACCAGGCATCGACCGATCCGGGGCCCATGTCGAGCACGGCCGAGTACAGGATCTGTCCGCCGACCTCTGTCGCCGGATCGGCGAGCGGCCGGAATCCCAGTCTGGCGCCAAAGTCCCCGAACGGCTCGGGATTGGCGATCGCGGCGTAGACCCAACGCAGCGTGCCGCGCATTTCCATGTACGACCGCTTCAAATCCACGAAGAACGCGGCCAGCGTGTCGCACGGCGCTTCACCCACATCCCGATCGAGCCAGCGTCGGCACAACAGCGCTGCCGCCGGGTCCCGAGCTGCCACGTCGCGCCGCCAGGCGGCCGCAACCGGATCGGACGCATCGACGGCTTCATGCAGGTCCGACGCACGGATCACCACGCAGAATCCACGCGTGCCGCCGTCGCGATCGCGGACGATGCGGAAGCCGTCACGGTGATAGCGCCACCAGGCACCGAGCGCGTCGCGTTCCGGAGCGGCCGTCGCACCGACGATCTGCTGCACGGCCGGTTCGTCGTCCGGTGTGGCCGGCTCGATGGCGAGCGGTTGTGGTCCGCTCGGGAAGAACGCTTCGCGAACCACGGGATTCTGGATCAGAAACAGCAGGTCAGCGGTGTAACGCCACGGTTCGATCTTCCCATGGACGCGCCGCAGCCGGTTCTGAAGGAACGCCCACGCCGCCCGGCGATAGTGGCGATGGGCATCCGGATCGCGCGCCGCAAGCGCGCCGGCAACCGCGGTGCGCACGGCATCATGAATGAACAAGCCGTCACGACCCGGCTCGACGAATGGCAGCGCGGCGAGCCGTTCGACGCCGTCACGCGGGGGCATGTCCGGCAGCAGCGCGTGGAGGAGCGGCTCGGTCACGCAACGGACGACGGAACCGGCTTCCAGTGCGCGCCGCGTGATCGGATCGGGAACGGCCTCGATATACGAGCGGGACAGCGCGTCGATCACCTGGTGGCCTGCTTCTTCGATCGTCCGTCGGGCGTCCGACAGGACGATCGACATGGCCATGTTGAGCGCCAGCGGATGCCCGCGTGCGATCAGATTGATTTGCCGTGCCGCGTCGGCGGCGACGCCCGACATCGTCAAGTACCCGAGCGCTTCGACCTCCGACAGCGGCTCGAGCGGCAGACTCCTGAAGAGTCCCTGCCAACCCGGGGTCGTCCGCCACGCCGGCGACGGCGGGTTGCGGCTGGCGATGGCCACGCGCGCATTCACGGGAAGCGACGGGATGAAGACCTGCCGAATCCAGGTGTCCATCAGACGAAAGGCTTCGAACGTGTCGAGAGTGATCGCGATCCGCTCGTCGAACGAGGACAGGCGCTCGACCACCCCCTCGACAGCGGAAGGCGGCGCGCCGATCGCCTCCGAGAGCTCGGTCAGAAAACCGTGGATCGTCGGCTCGACGATGCGGCAGTCGATCCTCACGACGCGGCCGCCCGCCTGACGCACGCGCGTGGCAAACACCTCGAGCAGGCTGGACTTCCCGATGCCTGCCACGCCGTGGATGTAGAGCGCGAGTGGGCCGCCCTCCTCGAACAGGCGGAGGAGGGCGTCCAATTCCATCGCTCGTCCAGCGAAAGTCGCCAATGCGCGTTCAGCGACGATGTCGCCCAGCTTCTGCATCACGACCCGGGCGGCAGTGTAGCTCACTCGCGCGAGTCGAAACCGTAGGTGCCGTCCCACGCAAAGTCACGCTCGCCCAGGGGCGCGACGTTCGCGCTCCCGTGGAACCTCGTGAATTTCCCGGTCCCGCCAGAGAAGGTGCAGTGCCCGATCCCCGAAGCAAGACTGACCTGGCAGTGGCCGAACGCGGTGTTGTTGCCGGGCCCCGGAAGATCGAGCACGACGTCGCTGTCGATCGACAACGTGCTGAAGTCCGCGGCCCGGGCATAGACGACCCTGGTGCCGGCTTCGATCTCCGTGACGTTCGAGGACGTGATCGTGCAGAAGTCCCCCGCGGCGCCCGTGTACGTCGACGGCGGACACGTCTTCGTTATATGAAGACTTCCGCTTCGCGGGGACGACGCCAGACTGGAAAGGGCGGGGATCGCGCCGGGACCGACGGGATTCGCCGATCCGTCGGCGCACGCGGCCGCGCCGAGCGCGGCACAGACACATCCAATGGCGAGGCGCTGCATCGTGAGGCTCATAGTGCTTCTCCTTCATCGCCCGCATTTCGAACCGGGCGGCGTGGAATGTGTCATGGGTGACGAGCGCTTGAATGACGTGACGATGAGGATTTGATGAGACGGGTGTCGTGTCGTGCTCGGCGCCGCCGCGCGTTTCTGAAGAAGACTGCGTGAGCGTCACCGCAGCTGAGCAATACTGTTGCCGCCCATGTCCCTCCCCAGCGGCACCCGTCTCGGCACCTATGAGATCGTGTCGAGCCTCGGCGCCGGCGGCATGGGCGAGGTCTACCGCGCCCGCGACGCGAAGCTGAACCGCGACGTCGCGCTCAAGGTCCTGCCCGCGGCCGTCGCCGGCGATGCCGAACGGCTGGCGCGCTTCGGACGCGAAGCCCGGGCGCTCGCGGCGCTCAATCACCCAACATCGCGCACGTCTACGACTCCGGCACGTCGGGCGACACGTCGTACCTCGTGATGGAGCTGGTGCCGGGCGACGACTTGGCGCTGCTGATCGCGCGCGGGCCGCTGCCAATCTCCCAGGCGCTCGCGATCGCCAGGCAGGTCGCCGTCGCCCTCGAGACCGCGCACGAGGCGGGCATCGTCCATCGCGATCTGAAGCCGGCCAACATCAAGGTCAGATCCGATGGCACCGCAAAGGTGCTCGACTTCGGATTGGCCAAAGCGGCGGACCCGAAGTCATCGGACTTCCACAGGATCGTCGACTCGCCGACCATCACCGCCTCCGCCACCACGCCCGGAGTGATTCTCGGAACAGCGGCGTACATGTCGCCGGAACAGAGGCGCTGCGGTCGCCGGATGGCGCCTGGTTCGTTCACCGCACGTCCACCAACGTCGAGGGCGCGGGCGACATCCTCGGGCGCCGGCTCGACCGCGACAAGAAACCGATTCGGCTCGCGGCATCGCCGTTCACCGAGTTGTCGCCGGCGATCTCGCCGAACGGCAAGTGGATGGCCTACGTCTCGACGGAATCGGGTCGCGGCGAGATTGTCGACGTCCCCTTCCCGAACACGGGAGATTCACGATGGCCGGTCTCCGTCGGCGGCGGATTGGAGCCGGTGTGGTCGCGCGACGGCCGCGAGCTGTTCTACCGCAGCGGCAAGGGCGAGAGGGTGTCGGTGCGTGTCGAGACCGAGAACGCATTCTCGATCGGCGCGGCCGCCGTGCTCTTCCCCGACACGCATTTCGTCCGCCTGAGCACATATCGCCAGTACGACGTGGCGCGCGACGGCCGATGCATCCTGGTGCGTCCGATCGGCGCCGGCCGCGCGAGCCGCTTGATCCTCCTGCGCAACGCCCTCGCGGGAACGGCGAGCGGCGCGGCGCGCTGACGCAGGCAGGACGTCCGCTCACCCGCGCCATAAACCGATTGAAGACTTCGCCCGCCATGCCTGCCATACTCGACTTCGAGGGCCCCAGCGTCGTGAACTAGTGCTGAGAAAAGGGTGAGGTTGCTCTGCCGGGCAGGCAGTGGCGGCCCGGCCGAGCCGCGAGAAAGGAAGGACGTCATGAAGAAGTGCTGGCTGCCCGGGGTGTTGGCGTCGTGTCTGCTGTGGCCGACGCTCGTCTTCGCGCAGTTGCCCGCGACGGCGCCGTTTCCGACAGGGCCCATTCCCATCAAGGGCCACCCGCAGCGCAAGGTCTACAACTCCCCCTCCGAATGGCCAAAGTACGACGGACAGGCGCACTGGTGCGGCGACAAGACTGGACCCGCCGAGCCGTGCAGCGGCACCGATCCGCAGCGGATGACGCACGTGCACGCCGGCTGCACCTTCCCGACCTACGGCGAAATCGACGGGCCGGTGCGCTTTCGCTGCGACCTCCAGGGATTCCGCGGCGCGGCGAACATCACCCGCGTCGACTTCGGCGGCATCCGCCGCGACGACGACAACGCGTCGCTGCGGGCGGTCTACGACAGCGTCCTCTGGGAGGCGACGAAGACGAACCAGGCGCCGCCGCTCGTCCTCGATCCGGCGGGGCTGAAGGTCTGGTCGTTCTGGGTCACGTTGCGGCCGGAGTGGCTGCCGATCAAGCACGGACCGTCGATGTTCGTCGTGTCGCTCGAAGCGAAGTTCGACAACGGCGACGAACTCCACATTCAGTTCCACAATCCGTTCTGGGCCGCGCTCGACCGCAAGGCGCCGGTCAAGACATTCGCCGATCCGTGTGACACGCGGGATGGGAACTACCCGTTCTGGCCGTTCACGGTCGACATCTCCTCGCACTCCGCGCGCGGCGACACGCCGGACTCGCAGATCATCCGCGTCTGCTCGTTCCTGCCGCTGCCGGGCGTGCCGATCACGACGCCGATGAAGCTGCACCACGAGAACGGCCGCTACGGCAACGCACACAGGACGAAGACGACGCCGAAGGGCTTCTCGGAAATGCGAGTCGGCCTCAACCTGCACAAGTTCCACGAAGGCGTGGAGGTCGATCGCGTCGAGAGCCCGAACGGCTGGGAGGGGCCGATCGTCACCGTGCGCGATTCCGTGATCGAACCGGCGCAGCTGAGCCCGGGCGCGCAGAACTGCGTCATCCGCTGGGGCATGCGACTCGAGAAGACGCCGAAGACGCCGACGCTGGCCGGCGGCGAGGACGTGCAGGCGCTGTTGACGTTTCCGTGCTGGGGTCCAGCGGGGGCGCCGGCCTTGACGGAAGCTCCACACACGGGGCGTATACTCACGCCGTTTCCGTCTGAGGCGACCGTCTCTGTCGATGCAGATGCCGCATCCCGGTCCGTGGCTTCGCCCGCCGCGCCGAACGCTTGCTGCGTTCATCGCGATGACGCTCGCGCTCTCCGCCGGGTTCGTCTGGCTGGGCTGGAGGCTGGTCGCGCAGGAGCGGACGCTGGCGCGGCATCGGCTGCAGGAGCGGCTCGGCCACACCGCTGACGTCGTCACGCTCGGGCTCGAGGGCGCGATCGAACGAGTCGATCGGCTCCTCGAGCGTCTGGCGAGCGGCCAGCCGCCTTCCGAGGACGACCTCGCCGGTGCGACGTTCGTCGTCGTCGATCGCGCCGGCGTACGCGCGTGGCCGGCGCAGAACCTCGCCTACTATCCTGTCGCGCCCGAAGCTGCATCGACGGCGGCAGACCTTTCCGCCGGCACCCTCCTGCAGGAAGCCGCCCTGCTGCGATCGGCCGGGCGGCATGACGCGGCGCTGTCGGTATACGACCGCCTGATCGCCGCGAATGCGACCGTGCTCGGCGCGCCCGCCGACGTGGTCGGCCGCCACGCGCGATGCCGGGTGCTCGCGGATCTGGGCCGCCGCGAGAGCCTGGCTGCCGAAGCGCGCGCGCTCGCCGCGGCACTTCGCCGCCGGCCGTGGGACCTGACGCCTGGCGTGTACTCGTTCTATGCGCGCGACGCGCGCCAGTGGCTTGCCGCGGCTCCCGATGCCGCTGCGCTGGCGGACGTCCATCGCGCCGAGGCGCGCGCCGCCATCGTCACGACGCTGTCGCTTGAGTGGTGGGCGGGATCCGCTGATCCGACGGCGCGTGTGGTCCGCGTCGTCCGCGCCGAAGACGAGCCGCTGACGGTGATCGCTCGCCGCGTCGAAGAGCAGATCGCGATGTTCGTTGGCGACGCCGAGTTCCTCGCGGCCGCGCTCGGCGGAATCCAGCGGACGGCGTCCGATTCGGCCGCGGCGGACGTGGCCCTCGTCGCTGACGGACGGCTTGCCGCGGGCCGGCTGCCGGCGGCCGGGCGCGAACGGATCGAGCGCTCGAGCGATGAGACCGGCCTGCCGTGGACGATCTACGTTGGTCCCGGTGCAGACCTGCCCTCCGAACCGGTGGCTGCCGAACGCGGCCGGCTGCTGCTCTCCGCCATCGCGCTCGTCGGCGTGTGCGCGATTGTCGCCACGGTGGCGACCGCGCGCGCCGTTCACCGCGAGCTCGAGATGGCGCGGCTCCAGGCCGATTTCGTCGCGGCGGTCTCTCACGAGTTCCGTACGCCGCTGGCGGCCGTCAGTCAGCTCGCCGAGTTGCTCGCGGACAATCGCATCGCGGGCGACGACCAGCGCCAGGAGTACTACGCGCGGCTGCAGCGCGAGAGCGCGCGGCTGCGCCGGCTGGTCGAGGATCTTCTCGACTTCAGGCGGATGGAAGCGGGCGCGCACGAATATCGCCGCGAGCTCGCCGATCCCGGAACCTTGGTGCGCGACGCCGTCGAGACGATGACCGTCGACGCCGCGACCCGCGCACGCATCACCGTGGACGTCGCCGGCGATCTGCCAGCGGTGCACGCCGACGCGGAAGCCATCGCGCGCGCGATCAGGAACCTCGCGGACAACGCGATCAAGTACGGGTTGCCCGGCGGACGGGTCCGGATCGCGGCGGCGCGAACCGCCACGGGAGTCGGCATCTCGGTGCGCGATGACGGACCGGGCATCCCGCCCGGACACCAGCGGGCGATCTTCGAGAAGTTCGTGCGCGGACCCGGCGCCGCCGGTCCGGGCACCGGTCTGGGCCTGGCGATGGTCCGCCAGATCGCCGGCGCTCATGGCGGATCGATCGAGCTCGACAGCGAGCCCGGATCCGGCAGCACGTTCACGATTCACCTGCCCTCGGCCTGACGGCATGAGCACACGAATCCTGGTCGTCGAGGACGACGAGACGCTGGCGCTGGGATTGAAGAACGATCTCGTGCTCGAAGGCTACGACGTGGTCGTCGCCTCCGACGGGATCGAGGCCTGCCGGTTGGCCGCGGATCAACCATTCGACCTGGTTCTGCTCGACGTCATGCTGCCGGGACGCGACGGCTTCGACGTCTGCCGGGATCTGCGGAGCCGTCACGTGCAGGCGCCGATCATCCTGCTCACCGCGCGCGCGCAGGAGTCCGACAAGGTCATCGGGCTCGAGCTCGGCGCCGATGACTACGTGACCAAGCCGTTCAGCCCGCGGGAACTGCGCGCCCGCATCAAAGCGCACCTCAGACGCGCCGACGGACGTTCTGCGGCCGTCTATCGCGCCGGCGATCTCGAGATCGACACCGGCCGATGCGAGCTGCGCCGCGGCGGAGAGGCGGTGCCGCTCTCGGCGCTCGAATTCAGACTCCTGGAGACGTTCGTCCGGCGCCGCGGCAAGGTCCTCACCCGCGCCACGCTGCTCGACGAGGTCTGGGGACCGGGCACCAACGTCACCGATCGGGTCGTCGACACGCACGTCATGAAGCTGCGCCGGAAGATCGAAGCCGGCCGCGCCCCCCGCTACCTGATCGGCGTGCGCGGCATGGGCTATCGCTTCGACGGCTGAGCGACACGGAATCTTCACGCGGCGGTCATCGGATCTCGACCCGGCACGCCTAGCCTGAGCGTCGGATTCGAGGAGGGTGTATGGCACGTCAGGTGAGTCGAAGCGCTCCATGGGTCGCGTGCGGAATGATCCTCATGCTCGGCGCGCAGCCGTACGGACGGCAGGCCTCTCGCGCAGAAGAACTCCTGCAGGCGGCGTTGACGAAGGCGGTGGTCGAGGGCAAAGGCGCCGAGGCCATTCCGCTGTTCGAGGAGGCGCTGAGAACTCCGGGCGTCACGGCGCGCGTCACGGCCAAGGCGCTTCTGCACCTTGGCGGGATCTACACGTCGCTTTGCCGGCCGGAGGCCCGCGACACCTACGAACGCCTCGTTCGTGAGTTCTCCGGCCAGCCCGAGTCGGGCGAAGCATCGAAGAAACTGGCGGCGCTGCCCGCGTGCATCGGCCGCATGGTGCAGCGGACCCTGTGGACGG
>DASTCC010000480.1:0-8149 GCA_035711465.1 Vicinamibacterales bacterium | reverse complement strand
CGTCGAAGCGATCGCCGGCGTCCGAGGCAGCGAAGGTCACGCCGCGCGGCGTCGCGTGCAGCGTGCCGCGGCACGAGCCGACGCCGTGCTTGTGCACGACCTCGATCGTCGCGTCCAGCCGTACTTCCTTGAACTTGATCTCGATGTCCTTCGGACCCGGCGCGACTTCGATCGTCTCGGCGATGCCGTCATAGCCTTCCACCGAGACGTTGAGGCGGTGCGTGCCCGGAACGACGCCTTCGGCCGTGACCGGCGTGGTGCCGAGATACACGCGATCGATGAAGACGCTCGCGCCCGGCACGTCGCTGGTGATGCGGAGCGTACCGGTCGTCGGTGCCACGGGCGTCGCGGGCGGCGTCGAGGCCGGCGCGGCTGGCGTGGCGCCGGACCTTCCGCGCGCCGGCGCTGTCGCTCGCGGCGCCGCCGTCGAACGCGGTGGCGGCGTTGACGGCGCCGGCCCGGGTGCGTCCGTCACCGCGGCCGCGGCGTCGCGCCGATCGTCGATCGCCTCGCCGCTCCACAGCGCCACGCCGACCAGGACGCCGCCGACCAGCAGGCCGCCGGCGGCGATGGCGATCAGACGTCCCGGCATCGTGGTTGAGATGGAAGAAGGGCCGCGTCGAGTCGCCGTCTCGCGGCGGCTCGATCGCGGCCCGTGGGTGACGCTCGGCTACTGCTTCGTCATCGTCAGCCCGGTGACGATGGCTTCGGTGTTGTGAGCGAAGCGGATGCCGTAGACCCCGTCGGTCGACTTGAGCTTGCCGGCGCCGATGGCTTCGGTCTTCGGAAACTTCGCGACTTCCTTGCCGTTGATCGAGCAGGACACGCTGTCGGCGCTCACGGTCATCGCGATCTCCTGCGTGACCGGCTGGCCGGCGCCGGGCGCCTTGTTCACCGCTTCATGCGCCACCGCGCGGCGGCTCGTGCCGAGGAAGAACGGATCCGGGCCCATGCCGCGGACGATGAACGTGCCGTTGCCGTACGCCGAGCAGTAGAGAAAGCTCTGCGTCGCCGTGCCCATGTCGTTACCGGCGATGACGATGCCGTACGGATGCGGGTGATCGTTCAGGCTCATGTACTTCGGCTCGTTGAACGTCGCTTTGATGGTGTAGTTGCCCGTGGCGACGTTCTTCGGGTTCCAGTAGGTGACGGCCGGCCCCGTGGTGACGTGAATGCCCTGGCCCTCGGGCGCGAACTTGGCGTTGTTCAGCGTCTGGCCCGCTTTCTCTTCGTTCGCGTCGATCTTGCCCTGCCAGCCCGGTACGGTGATGCCGCCGCCGGCGACCGCACGCGCCGCGTCCTGCGCGTTGATCGTCGGGTAGACGAGTAGGGCCATCGCGATGGCCACTGCCGATCCGTGCACTAAACGCATAGTGTGTCCCCTCGAGTGAAAAGCTGTCCGTCGGAGGCAGATCCGGAGGGAGAGCTCCAGCCACGATCACGCGCGCTGCCGGCTCCGGCCGCCAACCTCAGTGACGTTGAACGACTAGCATACTCACAAATCCCTGCCCGCCAGCCACCGAGCTGCGCCGGCGGGCGGTGGCCGATTCTGGCACGGCCGTGGCCGATCCGTTATGCTCGGCGCTGCCAGCACCGGACCGGGACCGAGGGGGCGCCGTGAGACATCCGTCGAGAGCCACACGTGGATCGATTCTGGCCGTCGCGATCGTCGTCGCCGCGTCGTGCGGAGGCGGCGGTGGTTCGCCGGCCGGTCCTTCCGGTGGCGGCGGATCGGGCGCGCCGAGCACGCCGACCAACATCCGCATCAACTCCCAACGGATTCTCTTCACCAGCAACGAGATCAGCCTCGCCTGGGACGGCAACGCCTCGAGCTATCGGTTGTCGGCGGGGACCGCGCCGGGCGGATCGGAGTCGCTCTCCCTCGAGGTCACGGGCAACTCGTACAACTGGACCGCGCCGCGTACCGAGGCCGTGTACTTCTTCCGCGTCCAGGCGATCGCGAACGGACAGACCAGCAACCCGTCGGTCGAACTGCCGATCTACACCGCCGACATGCGCAACATCATCGACGCGATCTTTTTCCGCAGCGGGCCGATGAGCGTCGACCAGCTCAGCCCGGCGTCGAATCCCACCGCGTACGTCTGGCCCGACGGGACCCGGCTTCGCGTCGTGGTGTCCAACGAGGCCGGCGAGTCAACGCGCGCCAACGCACAGCGATTCGTCGACGACTACGCCTCGGTCGTCGGCGGCGCGATCACCGCGACGACGGAGTTGACCGCCGAGACGTTCCGAGACATCAACAGCTTCGACCAGATCCCGTCACTCACGATTTACGCGCGCGTGCTCAACCCGTTCTGCGGGGCAGGCGCGATCGCGTGTGCCTTTTACGGCCCGCCGCCCAATGGCCCCAACAAGTCAATCGTCACGCTCGCCGCGGCGAACAACGGGCCGGTGGCCACCGAGCACGAAATGGGACATACCTACGGGATGGGCCACGTGCGCTCGACCGCAGCACTCCGCCCCGACATCAACTTCATGATGAACCCGTCGTACCAGGTGCAGCACTTGAGCGAGCCTGAGAAGACGGCGATCGCCACCGCACGGGCCGCGGGCATCGGGCCGGGATGGCGGCGCAACCAGGCGGTGTCCGCGGGGTTGGTGCTCGAGAATCCGACCGCCCTGATCCCGGCCTACGGCGGGCTCAGCCTGACGAGCGGCCCGTTCGCGCCCACGATCTGCAGAGTCAGGCACGACGATCGGCTGCGTTGAGTCGGCTCAGCGCAGCACGCTGATCAAGCTGCTGAAGTCGTCGGTCCAGATGATCCGCCGCGGATCGGGCGGGCCCATGTCGGGCAGCCCAGGCGTCCGCTCGATGAACTCCGAGTTCGTCGTGAGCAGCAGCCACGTGCTGCCCGGTGCGCGCACCGCCGGGACCGCCGACAACGCAAACGGGATCACGGTGAAGTGCGCGTCGTCGGCGAGGCCGTAAACGACCGGCCTGAGATCGAGATAGCGATTGGAGACGTGCACGGCGATGACGCCGTCGGGCGCGAGCGCCTGGCGATAGAGCGCGAAGCTTTCGCGCGTCAGCAGGTGAACCGGAATCGCATCACCCGAGAACGCGTCCACCGCGAGCACGTCGTAGACCGTCCGCCGCGCCGGATCGCGCAGCTCGCGTTCGATGGCCAGACGGGCGTCGCCCAGCACGACCTCGACGTCGGCTGGCGATTCATCGAGGAACGAGAACTGCTTGATGGCGACGTCGACCACCGCCGGATCGATCTCGTAGAACCGGAAGAGATCGCCGGGCTGCCCCCAGGCCGCCAGCGTGCCGGTGCCGAGCCCGATCGCGCCGACCGTGATCGCCTGTCCGGCCATCCGCCGCGGGTGTCCGGTGATCGCGAACGCAATGCCGTTGCCGCGGCCGTAGTAGGTCGATGGCGCCAGCTGCCGCGACGGATCGAGGAACTGACCGCCGTGCATCACCCGCCCGTGGTAGAGCATGCGCATCGCCAGCGGGGTCGTCGCCGGTTCCTCGCGGACGCGGAGCACCCCGTAGAAATTCCGATGACGGTACGTCTCGAACGACCAGCGATCGCGATCGGCGACGATGAGGCCAGCGAGCACGACCGTGCCCGCGAAGGCGCCGAGCGCGGCGCGGCGCGGCCATCGGGATGCCGCCGGCAGATCGCGGACGACGACGAAGAACAGCAGCGCGACGACGGCAAGGAGGATCAGCGGCAGCTCGACGAAGCGATCGAAGAGCAGGGGAGCGCCGATCGACACGAAGATGCCGCCAATCGCGCCGCCGACGCTGATCTGAAAGTAGAACGCGGTGAGGTGGCGCGGCGACGGCTTCACGCGCGCGAGCTCGCCGTGACAGAACAGGCATGCGAAGGTCAGCGCCGCGAGCAGCCAGGTCACCTGCACGCGCAGGCTCCAGCCGTGCTCGGTCTCGATCGCATACAGCGCCGCCGCGATCGACGCGATCATGACCGCGCCGACGATCGTCCGCCGGTACCAGCCGGCGAAGCCGGCGATGTAGGAGAGCAGGTACAAGGCGAGCGGCGCGATCCAGATCAGCGGCAGCGCCGCCACGTCCTGGCTCAACTGATTCGTCGTCGCGACCAGCACCGCCGTGCCGGCCGCCGGCAGCAGCGGCCAGAGCACGCGATCGGTCACCGCTGGTCCGGCGCCGTCGCCGGTCGGGCCCGGTGACACATCGACGGCCGCGGCCGGCGCCGCCTGCCGCGCCGCCAGCCAGCCGCATACGCTCGCCAGCATCGCAAACACGACGAAGCCGACCGACCACCAGCGCGACTGGACGTCGAGCGTCGTCGCCGGCTCGACCAGCGTCGGATAGCAGAGCAGCGCGGCGAGCGCGCCGACGTTGGAGATCACATACAGGAAGTACGGCGACCGGCCTCGCATCGACGCCGCGAACCAGTCCTGCAGCAGCGGCGCGGTGGCCGCGAGCAGGACGAACGGCGCGCCGACGGTGCGGGTCAGAATCGCGAGCAGCCGCCAGACCGGGTCGGTGCCGTCGGCGGGCTTCATGACTTCGGGCGGCACGATCGGCAGCGCGAACATCGCCAGCCCGAGAAGCACGGCGTGCAGCAGCACTTGCCGGCGCGTGCCCAGACGCCGGGCGACGTGAGCGTAACCGTATCCGGCCACGAGCGCGGCCTGGAAGAACATCAGGCAGGCGCTCCACACGGCGGGTCCGCCGCCGAACCAGGGCAGCAGCCGTTTGGCGATCAGCGGCTGGACGAAGAACAGGAGAAACGCGCCGAGAAAGACCGCAGCGTCGAACAGCACCCGCATTGCGGGGTACTTATCGGCTCGAGCGGGTCAGTCCGCGCGCAGAGATTTGACCGGGTCGATGCGCGCTGCTGCCATCGCCGGCACCAGGTTGGCGAGCAGCGCGACGAGCAGCAGCATGCCAGCCGCGGCGACGTAGGCGACCGGGTCGAGCCCGCTGACGCCGTAGAGCATCGAATCGAGCAGCCTCGCGACGAGCGCGGCGCCGAGCGCGCCGACGAGAATGCCGCCAAGCGCGAGCCGGCCACCCTGCACCATCACCATGGTGAGGACGCGGCGCCGATCCGCGCCGAGCGCCAGGCGGATGCCGACCTCGCGCGTGCGCTGGCTGACCGAATAGGCGATGACGCCGTAGAGTCCCACCGCCGCCAGCACGAGGGCGAGCAGGCCGAAAGCGCCGAGCACCGCGGCGCCGATCTTCGTCGGCGCCATCGTCGTCGCCGCGACCTCGGACGCGGCGACGTCCTCAGTGAACAGGATGTCCGGCTCGAGCGACCAGAGCGCTTGTCGCAGCGCCGGCAGCGACGCCTCCGCGGACGTCGCCGTGCGGACGACGAGATTGATGGTCCGCGAGCGCGTCGCCGGCAGGTGCAGATAGGCCCGCGGCGACTCGCCGACCGAGCGCACTTTGTGGTCGCGCGAGATGCCGACGATCTCGAGCGGCGGCGAATCGAATCCGGCGGTGTGGAGATGGCGGCCGAGCGCCGATCCGTCGGGCCAGTAGAGCCGCGCCATCGTCTCGTTGACGATCGCGACCTTGCGATTCTGGCGGACGTCATCCTCGGTGAAGGCGCGGCCGGCGACGAGCGGCACGCCGACCGTCGTGAAGTAGCCGGCGCCGACGTTGACCGAATCGGTGATCGTGGCCTGATCCGTGGTTTGGTGCCGGCCGGGGACGAGCACGCCCTCGGCGCTGATGTCCGGCGCGAGCGGCAGTCGCGTGGCCGTGCTCACCGCGGTGACGCCAGGCAGCGCTGCCAGCGTCTCTATCGCCCGCTCGCGAAACGCCATCGCACGGTCGAGGTCGTAGCCGTTCATCTGCAGGTTGAACGTCAGCGACGACACCGGGTTCGGATCGAAGCCGAGATCGGTGTCGCGCGCGGCGACCAGACCGCGGGTCAACAGCGAGCCGGCGATGAGCAGCACGAGCGAGAGCGCGAGTTGACCGATGACGAGCACGTCGCTCAACGCGAGCCGCCGCCGGCCGCGGCGCTCGGCCGTTGCTTTGAGGTCGGGCACCAGCGCGGGCTTGGACGCGGACCAGGCCGGCACGAGGCTGCAGGTGAGCGCGGTGACGAGCGACGCAGCGATCGCGAAGAGGAGCACGGTGCGATCGATGGTGAAGTCGAAGCTCACCGGCACCGGCAGGATGCCGAGCCCGAGGCCCCCGACCGCGCGACCGGCCCACCACGCGAACAGGAGTCCCGCGGCACCGCCGGCCGCGGCCAGGACCACGCCTTCGGCCAGGAGCTGGCGCAGCAACCGGGCGCGGCTCGCGCCGATCGCCGCGCGAATCGCGAACTCGCGCCGCCGGGTTGCGGCGCGCGCGAGCAGCATGTTGGCGACGTTGGCGCAGGCGACGAGCAGCACCAGGCTGACCGCGCCGAGCAGCGCGGCGCCGGCGGCTTGCAGGTACCCGTCGAGCATGGGATGGAATCGCACGCCGGAGGAGGCGACGACCGACGACGTCGTCATCGCGTTGGTGACGGGAAACGCCTGGCGCAGACGTGCGAACGTGGCGTCGACCTCGGCGCGCGCCTGCTCGACCGTGCGCCCGTCCTTCAGGCGCCCCTTGAGGAACAGCCACCGCGTGCCGCGCTGTTCGAGGCGCGTCTGTCCGGGATCGTTGTCCGCCGCCGACTGCACGCCCGAGAACTGCAGCTGATCGATCATCATGGCGGGCACCCAGAAATCCGACTGGATGCCAGGGAGCGTCCCGTTGAATCCCGCCGGGCCGACGCCGACGATCGTGTAGGTCACACCCGAGAGCCGGATCGTCTGGCCGACGACATCGGCCCGCCCCGCGAAGCGCGACTGCCAGAGACCATGGCTGACGACGACCACCGGCTCGCCGCCGGGCGCGTCGTTCTCGTCGGCGCGGAAGCCGCGGCCCTGCTGCGGACGGAGGCCGAGCAGATCGAAGTAGTTGGCCGACACCGCCTCGCCGGTGAGGAGCGAGGCGCGATCGGTGCTCGAGAGGATGCCGCGAACGTAGGCGTGCGCGGCGATGCCCGAGAGCGAGTCGACGCTCGCGGCCAGGTCGAGGTAATCCGGATAGGACGTCGTGAGCTGCGGGTAATCCTTGTCCAGCCCGGTATAGATCTCGACCAGGCGATCCGGCTGCGCGATCGGACCGCCGCGGACCAGCACCGCGTTGACGATGCTGAAGAGCGTGGTGTTGAGGCCGATGCCGAACGCCAGCGAAAGGATGGCCGCGGCCGCGAACCCGGGCCGCCGGACGAGTTGACGCGCGCCGAATCCCAGGTCGCTCAGCATGGGAGAGTTGACGGATCTGCACGGAGCCGAGTTCGACCGGCAGCAGTTCGCGGCCTCGCATGGTAAAAAGGAAGGATGGGTGATGCTGGTGAAGGCTTGATCGACGCGGAAGCGCGGATTCAGGAACGGATGGAAGAAGTGGCGCGGCAACGCGCCGAGAAGAAAGCGGTTGCGGGACCACGGAATACGAAGGCGCTGCAGGAGCTGGAATCGTTGCGGCTCGCCCGAGCCGAGATGCAGCGGCAGTTCGACGCCACGACGCACGAAGGACGCCGCGCCGGCCTCGAGCAGGCGCTGCGCGAGATCGACGCCAAGGTGGCGGCGCTCGAGTCGTCACTTACGCGCTGAGCCGAAGGCCCCCAGACACCGCGCTGCCGCGTTCGATGGGAACGCCAGACCAGTACTAGAATGACGACATGCGCAAGCTCGGCGTCGTCATCGTCCTGCTGGTTCTCATCGCTGCCGGTGTGTACGTCGGCGCCGGATTCGCGGCCGGCCCGGTCCTCTCGATAGGCAAACCCGAGAAGTTCGTCGGCGCCGCCACGCCGCTCGAGGTGGTCGTCGACGCGCCCGGCGGACGCCTGACCTCGCTGCACATCGGCGTCGAACAGGCCGGCACGCGCACCCCGCTCGTCGCCTGGGACGGCGCCGGCGGATTGGAAGCGCTCGCGCCGGCGGCCACCGCGACGGTGGAAGGCGACAAGATCCGCATCACGCGCGACGTCGGCAAGCAGAGCGTCGCGTCGCTGACGTCAGGACCGGCGAAGATCGTCGTGTCGGCGTCGCGGCCGGTGCTCTACGGCATGCGCCAGGTCGGCGCCGAGACGTCGAAGGACGTCGAGGTGAGGCTCGAGCGGCCGCGCGTGTCCGT
>DASTCC010000479.1:0-4461 GCA_035711465.1 Vicinamibacterales bacterium | reverse complement strand
CTCCGACCCCCCTCCGTCCCTCCTCTCCCCCTGTCCCGGCGCGCCCGCTCAGCGCCGGCGGCGGCCGAGCGCGTAGAGTCCGATGCCGATCAGATTGGTGACGAGGATCAGGCCGACGATCTTCATCGCGAACATCGTCCGGCTGCCGACCGGGATGATCGGCAGCACCGAGAGCCCGACGTAGAGCGTCGTCATCGCGAAGCCGGAGATCGCGCAGAGCTTCACCCACCACGGTGCCCTGACGCCGGCTCGCCTGAGGCCGAGCACGGGCACGGCGAACATCGCGAGATAGGTCAGGCCGTAGAAGATCCCCGCCGAGTTCCAGAGCAGCTGAAAGGCCTCCTGGCGGCCGACGCCGACGAGCCCGAGCGAGCTCAGCACGAACGTCACCGCGCCGACGAACAGGATCGAGTTCACCGGCGTGCGGTACTTCGCGCTGAGGCGCGTGAACCACGCGGGCAGCAGGTTGTCCCAGCCGGCCACCATCGGCAGTCGTGTGCTGCCGGCGAAGTTCACGCTCGCCTGCGCGAAGCGGATTGCCAGCAGCGCCGACAGCGTCAGCGGCGCGATCGCCGCCGCCCCGCCGAGCGGCCCGAAACCGACGGTGAGCAGCTGCGGGATGGGCGCGATCAAATCGATGTCGTCGAACGGAATCATCCCGACCACCGAGCTGGTGCCGAGGATGAACATCGCGACGATCAGCGGCGCGCCGAGGATCGTCGCCCGCGTGATGCTCCGCACCGGATCGCGGCACTCGCCGGCGTGGATGGCGACATATTCGAAGCCGGCGAAGGCGCCGAAGCCCATCTTACCGAGCAGATTGAGGCTGAGCAGTGAGATGACCGGCGTCGCGGTCTGCAGCGGATGAAACGCCGCGAGCGTGCCGTTGGCGACGTTCAGCCACGGCAGCGTCAGGATCATCGCAAACGTCGCCAGCATCAGGATGCCGCCCGCGGTGTGCACCCACTTTCCCAGCTTCAACCCGACGATCGTGATCCACACCAGCGCCGCGACGACCACCGCCGTCGTCGCGCAGATCACCCAGTTTTGCGCGGTGAACACGGCGACGCGCGCACCGAAGATGTAGCCGAGGTACTGCGTGAACTGCAGCCCCACATTGGTCATGTTCAGAATCGCGAACAGCCACAGATTCCAGGCGACGATGAATCCGGCGCGATCGTTGAAGCCGAGCTTGACCCACTGGTAGAGCCCGCCCTCGAGCGGCATCGCGCGGTTGAGCCACACGGCGACGATCGCGGACGGCACGTAGAACAGCACCACCGCGATCAGCCAGAAGACGACGTGCGCCGGCCCCTGCTTGGCGGCGACGCCGACCCATTGCAGGCCGACTATGAAGAGGATCTGGGCGAAGACCAGGTCGGCGATCGACAGCTCTTTCGGAAGCGCGTCGCTCCGCGCGTGGACAGACGCCGACTCGGCGGTCTTCATGACGGGGACGGCATTCTATGACGGCTCGCCGGTATCAAGTCATGATGCCGGCGAAGAACAGGCCGAGCTCGAGCAGCAGGATGGCGATGATGGCGAGCTCGAGCAGATCGCCGCGCGAGGCCGCCGTCTGCTCGACGGCGAAGCGGTGGATGTCGTCGAGCGTGTCGAGCTTGTCCTCGACGTTCTTCTTCCAGCGATCGAGACCGAGCCGCGCCGCGGCCAGGCCGAAGAGCCGCGCCGCATAGGGATCGCCGACGAACTTCACCGCGTTCTCCATCCGATCGGTGAGCTCGTTGACGTCGAGGTAGAGCGCCTGGACGCGCCGCGCCGCCTGCGTGTGACGGCGCCCGCGCAGCGGGTCGAGCCAGTGACGCTCCTCGAGCCGCGCGTAGAGCCGCGTCGTTTCCGCCTCGAGCAGCTCGTCGTGGTAGCGCAGCTCGAGCAGCTGGGAGTTCGCGTACTCGACGATCTCGATCGCCGCCAGCGCCGCCGGCTCGGCGTCGTAGACGAACGCCGCGTTCCAGGCGAAGACGACCAGATCGTCGGCCAGATACGACCAGCGATGACGCAGCACCTCGTCGCGCTCCTGCGCGCTCAGCAGTTGCCGCTCGCCGCGCACGATCTGAGCGATGTCCGTGGCGTGGGCCGCCAGCAGCGTCTCGGCAGTCACGGGCGGATCGACCGGCGTCATGGTGAAGACGAGATAGTCTTCGCTGAGAAACGAGGTGCGGGCCTCCTTGACGGCATCGGCGCAGGTGGCGACGATGCGCTGGCAGGCCTCGAGCGCGCGCGCCTCGAGCGTCTCGTTCTCGATCAGCGTCTGCGCCTGGTCGATGAGCTCCGCCCACGATCCGGCGAACGGCCGGCGCAGCATCAGCGAGATGACGCCGTACTCGTAGAACTTCACCCGGACGTGAAAGCCGTCGAGCGTCGGACGGCCGAGGTCGGCACCATCGACGATCACGGGCGGCTGGACGTATCGCACGCGCACCGGGCCCGCCGCCTTGTCGCCGATCAGCGCCGTCGACGCGCGGTCGCCGAGGCGCCGGCGCACGGCGTCGAGATCGATGCCGTTCGCCACGTCGAACAGGTACAGCGCGGTCGTGAACCCGGACGTGGACATGCGTTAAGCCTGTCGCCGGATCCGGTCCGGGTCAACTCCGCTGCGGGATCACCCTGACTGCATCGGCACGACGATACGCGGCACGATCAGCCGATGGCACGCCGCGCCGACAGCCCCGACGCCTCGCGCGACGTCGTCGCCGGCATCCGAATCTCGCATCCCGATCGCCTGATTTATCCAGAGCTCCGGATTCCGAAGATTGCGCTGGCGCGCTACTACGAAGACATCGGTCGGTGGATTCTGCCGCACGTCAAAGGCCGGCCGCTGACGCTCGTCCACTGCCCCGCTGGCGTCGCCGAGCCCTGCCGCTATCTCCGCCATGCCAAAGCGTGGGGCCCGAACGCGCTGCGGCGCGTGCGCATCCAGGAGAAGACGAAGGTCGGCGAGTACCTGGTCGCCGGCTCGATTGCCGCCGTGGTCGCCCTCGCTCAGATGGGCATCGTCGAGATTCACACCTGGAACTCGCTCGCCGACGACGTCGAACGGCCCAATCGTCTCGTCTGGGATCTCGACCATGGGCCGCGCGTGGGCTGGAGCGAGATCGTCGCGGCGGCGCGCCTGCTGCGCGAGCTGCTCGGCACGCTTGGTCTGGCGGCCTGGGTCAAGACGACCGGCGGCCGCGGGCTGCACGTCGTCGCGCCGATCTGCGCCTACTCGCCGCGCGCCCGTGAAGGCGCGCGGGTGTCCCGATGCCGCTCGACTGGAAAGAAATCGGCCGCGGGCCGGACCGCTGGACCCTGCTCACGGCGCCGGATCGCCTGCGCCGGCAACGCAAGGATCCATGGGCGGACTACTGGCGCACCAAGCAGCGGGTCTCGCAGGCGAGCCGGCGCGCGCTGCGGCGCCTGTGATTCCGCCGCCGGATTCGACCGCAAGCCCCGGAGTGTGGCGCCGCCGTCGCCGCCGGCATAGTGTGGACATGACGGCACTCACACCGCACACTCAGATGGTGACGATGACGGCCCCGGCGCGGCGGGACCTCACGGCTGCCGAACGCGACCCACGGTGGGCGGCGGTGGCCGCGCGCGATCGGTCCGCTGACGGCAGCTTCGTCTATTCGGTCGCGACAACCGGCGTCTACTGCCGGCCATCCTGCCCGTCACGGCGCGCCAACCCGAAGAACATTCAGTTCCACCGCACCGCGGCCGACGCCGAACGCGCCGGCTTCCGTCCGTGCAAGCGCTGCCGGCCCACGGAGCGGTCGCGCGACCAGGTGCAGGCGGCGGCGATCGCGCGCATCTGCCGTGCGATCGAATCGTCCGATTCCCCGCCGGCGCTCGCCGACCTGGCCGCGCGCGCGGGCATGAGCCCGTACCACTTTCATCGCGTGTTCAAAGCGATCACCGGCGTGACGCCGCGCGCCTACGCGGCCGCCGCGCGCTCGACCCGCGTGCGCCGCGAGCTGCGCGACCGCACCAAGACGGTGACCGAAGCGATCTACGAAGCCGGCTATGGATCGGGCAGCCGCTTCTACGAGACCGCCGCGGCGACATTGGGCATGACACCTCGCGATTACCGCTCCGGCGGCGCCGATCAGCAGATTCGCTTTGCGGTTGCGCAGTGCTCGCTCGGATCGGCGCTGATCGCGCAGAGCGCGCGCGGCTTGTGCGCGATTCTGCTCGGGGACGATCCCGAAGCGCTCGTCCGCGATCTGCAGGACCGTTTCCCGCGCGCGACGCTGATCGGCGCGGACGCGGCGTTCGAGCGCACCATCGCCCGCGTCATCGGCTTTCTGGAAACGCCGGCGCGCGGTCTCGACCTGCCGCTCGACGTGCGCGGCACCGCGTTCCAGCAGCGCGTGTGGCAGGCACTGCGGACGATTCCCGTCGGCAGCACCGCCAGCTACAGCGAGATCGCCCGACGCATCGGGTCGCCGACCTCGGTCCGCA
>DASTCC010000478.1:0-14667 GCA_035711465.1 Vicinamibacterales bacterium | reverse complement strand
CGCATGGCGAGCAGCGCGTAATCCGCCTTCTTTGAAAGCCTCAGCATTTTGGGAGCTCGAAAGGACCGGCGCCGCGGCCGAGCAATATCCGACCGAACGAGTCCATTTTACGAGTACGGGGGAAACCGTGACAAGCCCAGCCTGCGTCCTGGGGTCGGAGTTCGGCCAGTAACTCTATTTAATTCAAAGACTTACAGCAATCAGCGGTCCGACTGATTCCACGCCTTGATGCCGCCGACCAGGTTCCGAGCGTCGAAGCCCTGGGCGCGGAGTTGAGCCACGGCTCGGGCGCTCCGGCCGCCGACCTGGCAATGCACGACCACCGGCCGGTCGCGCGGAATCACGTCGAGCCGATCGTTCAGCGTCGCCAGCGGAATCAGGATCGAGCCCTCGATGGAGGTCTGCGCGTGCTCGGACGGCTCGCGCACGTCGATCAGCGCGTGCGCCGTACCGGCTTCCCGCAACGCCCGCAATTCGTCGACCGTCATGTCTGCTCCGTCCGGTTTTACCGCGCACGTGTTGTCGTCGTAACGCACGAGCGACGTGATTCGGGGATGGTCGCCGCACACGGGACACTCGGGGTCGCGCGGCAGCGAGATGACGCGCGACTGCATCCGCAGCGCGTCGAACAGCAGCAGCCGGCCGACGAGCGGTTCGCCGATGCCGGCGACGACTTTCAGCGCCTCGGTCGCCTGAATGGTGCCGATGATCCCGGGCATCACGCCGAGCACGCCGGCATCGGCGCAGTTGGCGATGAGGCCCGGCGGCGGTGGCTCCGGATGCAGGCAGCGATAACAGGGGCCTTCGGCGGTCGCGAACACCGCCGCCTGACCCTCGAAGCGCGAGACGCTGCCATACACGTTGGGACGCTTCGCCATCACGCACGCGTCGTTGACGAGATACCGCGTCGGGAAGTTGTCGGTGCCGTCGACGACGACGTCGTAGCGGGACACGAGGGCGAGCGCGTTGGCGGTGTCGAAGACCTCGGCGTGCGGCACGACGGTGACGAGCGGATTCTGCGCCGTCAGCCGCTCGGCGGCGACTTCCACCTTCGGCCGGCCGATGTCCGGCGTGCCGTACAGAATCTGGCGTTGCAGGTTGGTTTCGTCGACGGTGTCGAACTCGACGAGCCCGATGCTGCCGACGCCGGCAGCGGCCAGATACAGGGCGGCGGGCGATCCGAGACCGCCGGCGCCGATGACCAGCACGCGCGCCTGCTTCACCCGGCGCTGCGCGTCTTCGCCGAACTCCGGCATCAGCAGGTGGCGGCTGTACCGGCGCCGCTCCTCCGGGGTCAGGACGGCGGGACGTGGCATCGCACCCATCTTAAACCTCAACCCCGGACCTGGTCTGTCACACCGGTTGGTACAATCCCTCCATGTCGGCATCGCTCGTTCTTGCCGCGTTTGCCGGTGCGCTCGTCGGCGCGCTGGCCGTCGCGCTCGTGCTCTCGCGCCGCCAGACGGCGCTCGTCGCCGAAGCCGCCCGTCTCGAGACCGCGCTCGACGCGGCGGAACGGCGCGCCACCGCCGAACGTGAGCACGCCACCGCGACCGAGACGACGCTGCGCGAGACGTTCACGTCGCTCTCGCGCGACGCCCTCCGCGAGAATCGCGCGGACTTCCTGCACGACGCCGTGGCGCTCCTCGACCCGATGCGGGCGACGCTGGACAAAGTACAAACCCAGCTCGCCGCCGTCGATCGCGCGCGCGAAGGGTCGCACCAGGCGCTGGTGACGCAGCTCCGGTCGCTCGCCGGCGCCCAGGAACAGCTCCGCGCCGCCGCCGAAGGCCTGACGCGCTCGTTGAAGTCGCCCAATGCCCGCGGCCGCTGGGGCGAGGTGCAGCTGCGGCGCGTCGTCGAGCTCGCCGGCATGGTCGAGCATTGCGACTTCGTCGAGAAGCTCTCGACCACCGACGATCAGGGCGCGCGCCTCACCCCGGATCTCGTCGTCAAGCTCCCGGGCGACACCAACATCGTGATCGACGCCAAGGTGCCGATCGACGCGTATCTGGCGGCGTCGGCCGCCGTGGACGATTCGGCGCGGCAGGATCGGCTGGGTGCGCACGTGCGGCAGGTCCGCGACCACATCCGCGCGCTCGGGGCGAAGGAGTACTGGCGGCAGTTCCAGCCGGCGCCGGAGTTCGTGGTCATGTTCCTGCCGCTCGAGCCGCTGCTCGCGACGGCGTTCGAACAGGACGCGACGCTCTTCGAACAGGCCGCGAGCCTGCGGGTCATCCCGGCGACGCCGATGACGCTGCTGGCGCTGCTCAAGGCCGTGTCCTACGGCTGGAAGCAGCAGCAGCTCGCACGCAACGCCGAAGAGATTCAGCAGATTGGCCGCGACCTCTACGAGCGCCTGGCGACGCTCACCGAGCATCTCGAGGGCGTCGGCAAGAACATCAAGGGCGCGGCCGACAGCTACGACCGCTTCATCGGATCGCTCGAGACCAAGGTCGTCCCCGCCGCGCGCCGCTTCCGCGATCTCGGCGTCAGCGCCACCAAGGATGTCGCCCTGCCCGACCCGCTGACGCTTTCGGTCCGCAAGGTGAAGAAGGACGATTTGATCGTCATCTCAGCGGACGACGAGACCGAGCAGGACGAGGCGGAAGATCTGTCGCGGCACTAGCCGCCGATCCGGATCGTCAGCGAGACCTCGGCGCGCACTTCGGTCTCGCCGGCTTCGATGGGCGTCGCCTTCGCGGCATCCGCCACGGCGCGCATCTGCATCACCTGGACCGGCGGCCGGAGCTCGGTGCCCTCCTGGATCCTGAGAATCGGTCCCAGCGTCGCGCGCGCGCCGGCGGCGATCGCTTTGGCGCGCGCCATCGCGTCCTCGACCGCCAGCTGCAGCGCTTCACGCTCGACGGCCGCGCGTTCCTTCAGATCGAAGCGAAGGCCGGACATCGACGTCGCGCCGCTGGCGCCGGCGGCGTCGATGACGGCGCCGAGCTTGGCGAGGTCGTCGACCTGGACTTCGATCTGGTTGCGCGCGATGTAGCCGCGCACGCGGCTGCGGCCGTTCGACCACTCGAGGTCGGGCTCGAGCGAGTAGCCGGTGGTCTTGATCGCGCCGAGCGGCAGGCCGACCTTCGCGAGCGCGCCCTGGACGTTGGTCATCGCCTCCGCCGACAGACGCTGCGCCTCGGCGGGCAGGTTCGCCCGCGTCTCGGACGCGATGCCGACGAACGCCTGGTTGGGCGCGCGCTTGATGACGCCGGTGCCCCGGGTCACGATCACCGGCGGCTCGGGCGCGCTCTGCGCGAACACGTACGTCGGCGGCGCCAGCGCCAGCGCCAGCATCAGGGGCAGCAGTCTCTTCACGGTCATCGTTGAGCTCCTCGGCTACACTCTACGCCCGGCGCATGGCATCCATCCGGGTAATGTCCGCGGCGCGGAAATCGTTCCCTCCGGTCGTTCGACGTCAATGACAATCGCGTTGCTGCTGGTCGGGTACGGCAACGTCGCGCGGCGGTTCGTCACCCTGCTGGACGAATCGCGGGCGGCGCTGGACGCGATGGGAATCGAGCCGGTGATCGTCGGCGTCGTGACCAGGCATCACGGCGCGGTGTTCGAAAGGGCGGGCCTCGACGCGAATCGAATCGCGCGAACTTTCGCCGAAGGCGGCGCATTTGGGCCGGCGTCCGTGCCCTCGACGCTGGAGTGGATCGCGCGACTGCGCTCCCAGGACGTCGAGGCCCGCGTAATGGTTGAGACGACGACACTGGACATCCGGTCTGGCGAGCCGGCGATCGCCCACGTGCGCGCCGCGTTCGCGGCCGGGGCGCACGTGATCACCGCCAACAAGGGGCCGGCGGCGTTCGCATATCGCGCCCTCGCCGACGAAGCACGCCGCGCCGGCGTCTCGTTTCTGTTCGAAGGCGCGGTGATGGACGGCATCCCGATCTTCAACCTGGTCCGCGAGACGCTGCCGGCCTGCGACGTCCGCGGCTTTCGCGGCGTCGTCAACAGCACCACCAACTACATCCTCACGGCGATGGAACAGGGCGAGCCGTTCGATCGGGCGCTGCGGCGGATGCAGGAGGCCGGCGTCGCCGAAGCGGATCCGTCGCTCGACGTCGACGGCTGGGACGCCGCGGCGAAGGCGGCGGCGCTCGCCAACGTGCTGCTCGACGCCGACATCACACCGCTCGCGGTCGCCCGCGAGGGTCTGACGCCGCAGACGGCGGAGCGGGCACTCGCCGCGCGTGCGAGCGGCCGCGCGCTGAAGCTCGTCGCGTCGGCCGCGCGCGACGGCGATCGCGTCGAGGTCCGCGTCGCGCTCGAAGCATTGCCGCTCGACGATCCGCTCGCGCAGCTCGACGGCCAGGCCAACGCGCTCGAGATCGATACCTGGCCGGCCGGGCGGATCGTGATCACGCAGCGCGACGGCGGCATGGAAAAGACGGCGTACGCGCTGCTCAGCGACCTCGTCACGATCGCGCGTCGGGCCGGCGCACACGGGGATGTCGGGCGATGAACGGCGCGACCGCAGGCGCGCCGGCGCCGCTCTCCGGCATCACCATCGTCGACCTGTCGCGCGTGCTGTCCGGGCCCTACTGCACGATGCTCGCGGCCGACATGGGCGCGCGCGTGATCAAGATCGAAAGCCCGGCGCACGGCGACGACACGCGCGCCTGGGGACCGCCGTTTCTCGAAGGCGAGAGCGCGTACTACCTGAGCGTCAATCGCAACAAGGAGAGCGTCGCGGTCGATCTTCGATCCCCCGAAGGCCGGGGCATCGTCGCCGACCTGATCGCCCGGGCCGACGTCGTCGTCGAGAACTTCCGGCCCGGCACGCTGGCGCGCGGCGGACTCGATTATGCGGCGATCTCGTCGCGCTTCCCCGCGGTGATTTACGTTTCGATCTCGGGCTTCGGCCAGCACGGCCCCCGACGCGACGAGCCCGGGTACGACGCTGTGGCGCAGGCCGAAGGCGGCTTGATGAGCATCACCGGAACACCGGACGGCCCGGCGGTGCGGCTCGGCGTCGCCGTCGCCGACATCGCCACCGGCATGTTCGCGTTCCAGGGGATGCTGCTGGCGCTGATCGCGCGCGGCCGCTCCGGCCGCGGGCAGCTCGTCGACGTCAGCCTGCTCGATTCGGTCGCGGCGCTGCTCACCTATCAGGCGACGAAATACCTCGCGACCGGAGAAGTGCCGGCGCGCACGGGGAACCGTCACATGACGATCGCGCCCTACGACACGTTCGACGCCGCCGGCGGCGTGCTCGTGCTCGCGGTCGGGAACGACACCCAGTGGCAGCGGCTCTGCGACACGCTCGGCCTGGACGCGATCGGCGCCGACCCGCGCTTCACGACCAACGCGGGCCGGGTCGTGCAGTACGAGGCGCTGCACGCACTCCTCTCCGCGGCGTTCCGGACGCGGCCGCTCGCGCCGCTCGTCGATCGGCTTCGCGCCGCCGGCGTGCCCTGCGGCGCCGTGCGTTCGATCGACGAGGCGATGGCCGACCCACAGATCGCCGCACGCGCGATGATCGACGCCATCGATCACCCCACGATCGGGCGTCTCTCGCTGCTGGGATTGCCGGTGAAACTGTCGATGACACCGGGCGCGGTGCGGACCCCGCCGCCGCGCCTCGGCGAACACACGGCGGCCGTCCTGCGGCAGGATCTCGCTCTGGACGACGCCGCCATCCGCGCGCTCGCGGACCGGCATGTCGTGCGGCTCCTGGACTGACGATCAGTTCTTGATGACGAGCTTCGGGACGGTCGCGAGGATGAAGCGGGCGACGTCGTCTTCGGTGAGCGCGGCGATCGCCTTGCCGTCGCCGATCGGCTCCTCGGCGATGATCCGGCTCCCCGCGCCGCGGCCGGCGCTGGCGCGCCCGATCACCGTCGGGCGATCGCCGCTGCGATCCAGTTCGAGCTCGATGTAGGTCTCCGGCGAGCCATCCGACACCAGGCGCACGCTGGAGGCAGGCGTGTTCACCGAGAAGCGCTGCCCCTCGCCGCGCAGCACCGTCGCCGCCTGCTGCATCAGCGGCTTGGCGATCGATTCGAGGAACGTCGTGTAGGCGGCCGAGGCCTGGTCCATCGCCGCGCGCCGCTCGGTCGCGTCCTTGCGCGCGTCGTCGAGCGCGCGCAGGATGCGTTTGCGCAGTTCAGAGACGTCCATCGAATTCGTATTCTAGTCCGTCCGCAGCGGCGTCGGCTTGCGGCCGACGTGCAGCGCCATGAATCCGGCGAGCAGCGGCACGTGACGGACGTCGACGAGCCCGGCGCGCCGCATCATCTCGGCGACCCCGGGGGCGCCCGGATAGCGGCGGATCGACGCCGGAATGTAGCGGTAGGTGTCCGGGTCGCGATGCAGCACCCAGCCGAGGACGCCGCCGACGATCGTGAGATACCGCAGATAGATCGCGCGCACGATGGGCGATTCCGGTCGATCGAAGTCGAGCGAGCCGACGACGCCGCCCGGCGCGAGCACGCGAACGATCTCGTCGATCGCCGCGGTCAGATCGGGAACGTTGCGCAGGCCGTACCCGGTCGTGATCGCCTGGCAGGACGCCGACGCGATCGGCAGCGCCCCCATGTCGCCGACGATCCAGGTCACCTGCGCGCCAGCCGTCTTCGCGCGCGCGAGCACGAGCATGCGCGGCGTGATGTCGAGGCCGATCACGCGCGCGCCCCGCGCCGCGGCCGCGAACGCGAGATCGCCGGTGCCGCACGCGAGGTCGAGCACACGATCGCCGGCGCGGAACGGCACGAGCTCCGTCAGACGCCGCTTCCATCGCTGATCGCCGCCCCAGGAAAGCAGTCGCGTGATCAGGTCGTAGCGATCGGCAATCGTCGCGAACAACCGGCGCACGTAACGACGCTTGGTGTCAGGGGCAGCGAACGCGTCCTTCAATCGAGGCTCGGACACGTTGGAAGTTTACGGCTGACGGCTGGTGGCTGACGGCTGACGGCTGATGGCTGATCGCTGAGCGTGCGTATCATGTGCAGGTGCTCCCGTCTCACACCGTCGAGAACTACCTCAAGACCATCTATCTCGCGCAGTCCGCAGAGGGGATGGCTGCCGACGCCCTCGTCCCCATGGGCCAGCTGGCATCAGGTCTCGGCGTCGTGCCGGGCACGGCGACGACGATGGTCAAGACGCTGGCTGAATCGGGGCTGGTGCATTACGAGCCCTACATGGGCGTGCGCCTCACCGCGGCGGGCGAGAAGCTGGCGACGCTGGTGCTCCGCCGGCATCGGCTGATCGAACTGTTCCTCGTCGAGATCCTCGGCATGAGCTGGGCCGAGGTGCACGACGAAGCCGAACGGCTCGAACACGCGGTCTCGGAGCGGCTGGTCGATTTGATCGACCAGATGCTCGGCCGGCCCGCGGTCGATCCGCACGGCGACCCGATTCCCACGGCACAGGGCACGATGGCGCGCCCGAAGTACCTCAACCTGCTGACCGCGCCAATGAACGAACCGCTGGTCGTCTCACGCGTGATCGATCAAGACCCGACGTTCCTGCGCTTCGCCGAGCAGCAGGGTCTGATGCCGGGGCACGCGCTCTCGGTCGTCAGCCGCGATTCGGCGTCCGACGCGGTCGCCATCGCCGCGGAAGATCGCGAGCCGGTCACCCTGGGGGCCCGGGCGGCCTCGAAGATCCTCGTCACCGTCCGGAAATAGCTGGTTTTGCACGCAATTCCTGGCCGGCCCTTGTGTGTGCGGGCGCGACCAGCTACACTAGGGGTGTAGTTTTTGAATACTCAAAAAGTCGATTGTGAGTATCCAAAAACGGCACCCCGATGACCAACCTTCTGCTTCTGGCTGTGGCGGCGATGCTCGCCTGGCTGCTCGTGCGCTGGGATCGGCTGCGCTCCGCACATCGCAAGCGACAGCAGCTCGAGGATGCGCTGAAGCATCTGTTCGAGCAGGAATATCGCGGACGACGCGGCACCATCTCGTCGCTGGCCGGCGTACTGCGCCTGCGCGATCGCGCGGTCGTCGATCTCGTGAGCCGCATGCAGTCACAGGGACTGCTCACGCCGCACGGGCAGGAGTTTCGATTGACGTCGGACGGCGAGCGGCTCGCGCTGCAGGTCGTTCGCGCGCATCGGCTGCTCGAACGCTATTTCGCCGACGAGGCGCGGTTGCCGCTGCGCAGCGTGCACGCCGCGGCAGAACGCCGCGAGCACTCGCTGTCGCCCGAAGAGGTCGATCGGCTCGACGCCTCGCTCGGTCATCCGTCGATGGATCCGCACGGCGACCCGATCCCGACGCGCGAGGGCGCGCTCGCACCCGCCAGCGGCGTCCCGGCGACCGGCTGGCCGGCTGATGAGACCGGCCGTGTCGTGCATCTCGAGGACGAGCCGGAGATTTCGTTCGCGCAGATCGTCGCCGCCGGCCTCCGTGTCGGCCAGCTCGTGCGCGTCGTCGAGTCCACGTCCGAGCGCCTGGTCTTGAGCGATGGCGAGAACGAGTTCAAGCTCGCGCCGGCCGTGGCGGCGAACGTGTTTCTGGCGCCGGCGCCGGACGCGGCGGCGAGTCACGACGTCATCCGGCTCGCCGATCTCGGGAACGGCCAGCGCGCCGAAGTGGTCGGGCTCGACGAGGCGTGTCAGGGATTCAGCCGGCGCCGGCTGATGGACCTCGGTTTCACGGAGGGCGCGTTGATCCGCCCGTTCCTCAAGACGTTTGCCGGCGATCCGCGCGCGTACGAAGTCCGCGGGACGCTGATCGCGTTGCGGCGCGATCAGGCGTTGCAGGTCCTGGTGCGTCCCATCGAAGTCACGTCCACCGGCCGCGCCGGAGATCTGCCGAGGGAGCAGACCGGGTCATGAGTCACAACTGCGACAGCTGCGCCGTCACCGCCGAGCTCGCGAAAATGGGCGTGTCGCTCGCGGCGTTCGACCGCGTCGTCGCGCTCGCCGGCAATCCGAACACCGGCAAGTCGACGCTCTTCAACTCGCTGACCGGCTTGCGGCAGCACACCGGCAACTGGCCGGGGAAGACGGTGACGCGGGCCGAGGGCGGATTCGAGTTCAACAAGGTCCGTTACAAGCTGGTCGACCTGCCGGGCACGTACTCGCTGCTCTCCGCCTCGCACGACGAGCAGATCGCGCGCGATTTCCTGCTGTTCGGGCGGCCCGACGCGACCATCGTCGTCACCGACGCCACCGCGCTCGAACGCAATCTGAATCTGGTGCTGCAGGTGCTCGAGATCACCGATCGGGTGATCGTCGCCGTCAATCTGATGGACGAAGCGCGGCGCAAGGGCATCGACGTCGACCTGCGCACCCTGTCGCGCGATCTCGGCGTCCCGGCCATCGGCATCGTCGCGCGGACCGGCGAAGGCGTGCACTCGCTGCTCGAGACGGTCGACGGCGTGACGTCGGGATCGATCGCCACCAAACCGCTGCGCGTCACCGGCACGCCGCAGTTCCAGCGCGCCGTGCAGGAGCTGGTGCCGCTCATCGAAACCGCCGCGCCCGGCGTCCCGAACGCACGGTGGATCGCCATCCGGCTGCTCGACGGCGACGCCGAGGTCGAGCAGGCGCTCAACACCGGGCGGCTCGCCGAGCTCGTCGCCAACCAGCAGCAGGCGGCGCAGCGGTTCAGTCAGAAGATCGCGCTGGAGGGGGCCCAGTGAGCACGGCCAATCCCGCCCGCGCCGCGATCGAGCGCGCCGCCGCGCTGCGCGGCACGCTGTCGGCCAACTTCCGCGACGAAGCGGTGCGCTCCATCTACAGCGAAGCGACGCGGATCGCCAATCGCGCCGCGCACTCCGCCGATCGCCGCTTCGACTTCGATCAGCGCATCGATCGGCTGGTGACGTCGCCGATCTTCGGCCTGCCGATCATGGCGCTGCTCCTGGCGGCGGTGTTCTGGGTGACGATCGCGGGCGCGAACGTGCCGTCGGCGATGCTCGCCGAAGGGTTCTTCTGGTTCGAGGACATCGCCGCCGGCTTCTTCGATCGCCTCGGCGTGCCATGGTGGATCACCGGCTTCATCTGGCACGGCGTCTACAAGGGCCTGGCGTGGGTCGTGAGCGTGATGCTCCCGCCGATGGCGATCTTCTTCCCGCTGTTCACGATCCTCGAGGATCTGGGCTATCTGCCGCGCGTCGCTTTCAACCTCGACTTCCTGTTCCGCGGCGCCGGCGCCCATGGCAAGCAAGCGCTGACGATGGCGATGGGCTTCGGCTGCAACGCCGCCGGCGTGATCGCGACCCGGGTCATCGATTCACCGCGCGAACGGCTGATCGCCATCCTCACCAACAACTTCGTGCCGTGCAACGGCCGGTTCCCGACGCTGATCATGCTGGCGACGATCTTCGTCGGCGCCGCGTTCCCGGCGTCGTTCGCCTCGCTGGCGGCGGCTGGCGCGGTGGTCGGCATCGTCGGCATCGGCGTGCTGTTCACCCTGGCCGTGTCGTGGGCGCTGTCGCGCACGGTGCTCCAGGGCGAGGCGTCGGCGTTCACGCTCGAGCTGCCGCCCTATCGGCGTCCGGGCATGCTGCGCATTCTCTATACGTCGCTGATCGATCGCACGCTGTTCGTGCTGTGGCGCGCGATGCTCACCGCGGCGCCGGCCGGCGCCGTGATCTGGATTCTCGGCAACATCGCGATCGGCGGCGTGACCCTGGACCAGCGAATCGCGACCTTCCTGAATCCGCTCGGGCACCTGATGGGGCTCGACGGCGTGATCCTGCTCGCCTACATCATCGCGATTCCGGCGAACGAGATCGTCGTGCCGACGATGCTGATGGTCTACATGGGCACCGGCCAGATGACCGAGCTCGACTCGTTCGACGATCTGCGCCGCGTGCTCGTCGATCAGCACGGCTGGACGCTGCTGACCGCCGTGTGCCTGATGCTGTTCTCGCTGCTGCACAACCCGTGCGCGACGACGATCCTGACGATCTACAAAGAGACGCTGAGCAAGAAGTGGGCGGCGATCGGCGCGCTGCTGCCGCTCGCGCTCGGCTTCATCGTGACGATCACGGTCGCGACGATCTGGCGGCTGCTGACGTAGACGCACCGCGCACGCCGCCCCGCGCACCGCGCACGTCTACGTCCGGTACTCCGCAAACGACGTCGGCGTCTCCCACACCCGCACCGCGACCACGTCCAGGCCCTGATCGCGGGCCATGTCGAAGATCAGCTTGCAGATGCGCTCGACCGTCGGATTCGAGTCGAGCTTGAAGATCGGCTCGTTCAGCGCCTCGAGCGGCGCGACGAGCGGATCGTCGTGGCGCAGGATCATCTTGTGATCGAGCTCGCGATCGATCCAGCCCTTGACCAGCCGCTTGATGTCCGAGAAGTCCGCGACCATGTTGCGCTGGTCGAGCTCTTCGGTGCGGACGTCGACCTCCGCGACCGCGTTGTGTCCGTGTGGATGCTTGCAGATGCCGTCGTAATCGAGCAGGCGATGGCCGTAGCAGAAGTCGATGCGCTTGGTGACAAGATACATATGCAGTCGGGGACTCGGGAATCGGGGAATTGGAATCGTAATCGGGCATTCATTATGACCTACACGACCTCCTGTCGATGACGCCGTCCGCAGTGCTCTTTTCCGGCGGGCTCGACAGCGCCGTGCTCCTGGCGCTCGAGTGCCGCGACCACGCGCCGGTGCATCCAATTCACATCCGCGCCGGCCTCGCGTGGGAAGACGCCGAGGCGATCGCGATTCGGTCGCTGCTCGCGGCCGAGCCCTACGCCAGCCGAGTGACGCCGCTGTCCACGCTCACGGTCGACATGCGCGAGATCTATCCGCCGACGCACTGGGCGGTCGTCGGTACGCCCCCGGCCTTCGATACGCCCGATGAAGACGTCTACCTCGAGGGCCGCAACGTCATCCTGATCGCGAAGGCCTCGGTGCTCTGCGCGCGCCTTGGCGTCGGCCGTCTGGCGCTCGGTCCGCTCGCCGGCAATCCGTTCCCCGACGCGAGGCCCGAGTTCTTCGCGACGATGGCGCAGGCGCTGTCGATCGGGCTCGACCGGCCGTTCGAGATCGCAACACCGCTCGCGCACCTGCACAAAGAACAGGTCGTCACGCTCGGCCTCGACCTGACCGTCCCGCTGGAGCTCACGCTGTCGTGCATGAGAAGGGGGACGGAGCCCTTTTCCACAGATCGAGGGATTTTGGGGACAGAGGTCGCGGGGTCTTCAGACCCAGCGACCTCTGTCCCCAAAATCCCTCGATCTGTGGAAAAGGGCTCCGTCCCCCTTCGGGTCCCCCTGCACTGCGGCATCTGCAGCAAGTGCCGGGAGCGGCGGGATGCGTTTATTGCGGCTGGCGTCGAGGACCGGACCGCGTACGCGGTGGCGCCGGCGCGGTGAACGGCGCGCCGATCAGTAGCTGGTGATGCGGATGGTGCCGTCGCCGGTGCGCAGGACGAACCGGTGGCCGCCCTCGCCAAGCCGGCCGCGCAGCACACGCTGCTCGCGCGTGCCGCCGGACATGTCGATCAGTTGCAGCTCGGACCGGGCGCGGCCGTCGCTGCCGGGATCCGCTTCGAGCTCGGCGCTGAACCCGTCGGGCAGCTCGGCCGAAATCGATCCGTCGCCGGTCGCGACCATCCAGTCTTCGGTCATCCTGGTGCCGCGGCGCACCCGCAGGACGATCGACCCGTCTCCCGACCGCGCCCGCAGCGCCGTCGGCGTTCCCGAAATCCGCAGCGACCCGTCCTCGGTCCGCGCTTCGACCTTGCCGGAGACGTCGTCGACCTGCACGGCGCCGTCGCGGCTCTCGGCGAGCAACTCGCCCGCCGTTTCGACGGCGCGGATGCGGCCGTCGTCGGTGCGGAGCTCGAGGCGTCCGTCGATCCGCTCGACGAGAATAGCCCCGTCGCCGGATCTCACCACGAGATTCGCCTTGCGCGGAACGTTGGCGATGAAGCGGGCGCTCGGCGAAGTGAAGCGGCCGATGCCGACGAAGACGCCGCCGCCACCGGGCTTGCGCGCCTCGACCTGAATGCGGTTGCCCTTCTGCTCCGCCAGGATCTCGATCTTCGACACCGCTTCCTTGTCCTGACCGCGCTTCTCGACTTCGACGACGATCTCGGGCCGATCCCAGGATCGCACTTCGACGGCGCCGTCGAAGGTATAGAGATGGAGGTCGGCGATGCCGGCGACCGTGAACTTCTTTTCCTCGCGCTCGATGTAGCCCTCGTGATCGATGTTGACGGCGCAGGCCGGGGCGCAGGCGATCACCAGCAGGAGGGCGGCCGAGGACGCGCGGGTCATGCCTTCAAAGACGACCGGCACCGGTCATCTGTTCCAGGATCGCGAAAACGGGCCTGATTCGTCACAGCGGACGCCGCGCCGACGTCCAGACCTGGCGCCCCGCGATCCACGTCTGAACGACTTCGAGACGGGCGGAGAGCACGGTCAGATCCGCCACCATGCCCGGCGCGATCACGCCGTAGCCGACCAGACCGAGCTCGCGCGCCGGCGTCGTCGCGCACATCGCCGCCGCTTGAACGAGGTCGACGCCGCACCGCGTGACCAGACAGGCGAAGGCCTGCGCCATCGTCGACACGCTCCCGGCCATGGTGCCGTCTTCGAGACGGGCGACGTCGTCGACGACGATCGTCCGCCGGCCGAGCTTCGCGCGCGTGCCGCGCGGCAGTCCCGATCCCGCGGTGCCGTCGGTGATCGCCATCACCCGCGCGGCGCCCTTCGACGCCACCGCGACGTGCACCGTCGCCGGATGGACGTGATGCCCGTCGCAGATCACCTCCGCGGCGACGTCTTCCGATCCGAGCACGGCGCCGACGATGCCCGGCTCGCGCGACGTCATCGGCGTCATGCGATTGAACAGATGCGTGGCATGCCGCACACCGGCGGCGATCGCTTCCTGCGTCTGATCGAAGGTCGCCGCCGAATGGCCAATCGACACCCGCATGCCCGACGCGATGAGCGCGCGCAGCAGATCCCGGCCGCCCTCGAGCTCCGGCGCCATCGTGAAGATGCCGACGTCGGCGCGATGCTGATCGACGATCTGCAGTACGTCGCGGGCGGCGAAGGCGTGCGGGTCGCTCTTCGATCGATCCTCGGGCAGGAGCGACGCCGCCGCCGCATCCGACGGCCGCCGCAGACAGCCTTCCGGCTGCGCGCCGCGGAACTCCGGATTCACGAAGTTGCTCTCGAGATGCGCCGGCAGGACGCGGGCGGCGTGGGCCGGCGGCGCGATGCGAAGCGCGGCGACTTCGGCCAGAAACGGCTCGAGCGCCGCCGGTCCGCACGCCACCGTCGTCGGACAGAACGCGGTGACGCCCCAGCGCGGCAGATGATCGGCGAGCCGCGCCACCGCACCGGCGCCGTCGAGCGTGTCGACGCCCATCGCGCCATGCACGTGCACGTCGATGAACCCGGGAACGACGATCTGTCCGTCGAGGCGGAAGTGCCGATCGCCGGCGCCGGCATCGCCGCGCGCGAAACGCCCCGGGCCGGGAACCACGTCGACGATGCGATCGCCGTCGATCACGATGCTCGCGTCCGAGTCGATCCGATCCGGCCGGACCACGGTCGCGCCGGAGAGCACGACGAGGCCGGTGCGCTCAGTCATTGCCGAGCCGCGTGTCGGGAGTCAGATCGAGCTTGCGGCCGCGCAGCGGCGTCGATCCCGCGCCCTCGGCACGAAAGACGAATCGATCGAGAGCGACGAGGAGGCGCAACAGACCGGCGGCATCGGGCGCGGTGCA
>DASTCC010000477.1:0-2660 GCA_035711465.1 Vicinamibacterales bacterium | reverse complement strand
ATCGACCGCGCCAGCAGTCCGGCGCCGATGAGCAGCGTGAGCGAGACGGCGACCTGCGCCACGGTGAGCGCACGACGGATGCGGCGACGCGAGGCCGTCTGCGACCGCGCCGTGTCGCGCAGTGCGTCGGTGAGCGCGACGCGGCCACCGGCGATCGCCGGCAGCAGTCCGGCGCCGATCGCGACGATGGCCGAGACGCCGACCGCAAAGGCGAACAAGGCGCCGTCGGCCTGGGCCCGCTCGAGCGGCGGCAGGCCCTGCAGGATCGCGGTGCCCTGCAACAACCGGCTGACCAGCCATGACAGCGCCAGCGAGGCCAGCCCGGCCGCGATCGACAGGACCAGGCTCTCCGTGAGCAGCAGCCGCGTCACCCGCCAGCGTGTCGCACCGAGCGCGCGGCGCGTCGCCACCTCGCCGCGAAGCGACGTTGCCCGCGCCAGCATCAGATTGGCGACATTGGCGCACGTCAGCATCAGCAGCAGTCCGACGCTGCCGAGGAGCAGCGTCATCGATCGGCCGAGCCGATCGCGCACCCACGGCCGCGCCTCGATGCCTGGCTGGAGCACGAAGCGCCAGTTCTGCATGCGCCGGTCGTTGGGATACGACGCCGCCAGGCTGGCGCGCACCGCGTCGATCTGACTGGCGGCGGCGTCGATCGACATCCCCGGCCCCAGCCGCCCGATCAGCCCGAAGAGCACGCGCGACTGTCGATCCTGGAGCAGCCTGGTCCGGTACATCGGCAGCGCGAGCTGATGCTGGGCGAGCGGGACCCAGACGTCGGTGGCGCCGGTGCGTGTCGGCCCGTGAAACCCCGCCACCGCGACGCCGATCACGGTGAACGGATGGCCGTTCAGCGCAATCGATCGGCCGATCGCGCCGGTCGCCGCGAAGTCGCGCCGCGCCATCCGATCGCTGATCACCGCGACCGGCGCGGCCGCGGCGCTGGTCGACTCCTCCTCGGTGAACGCGCGGCCCTGCCGCACCGGCGCGCCGAGCATCTCGAAGTACCGAGGCGTGACGACGTCCACCTGCGCTCGACGCGCCTCGCCACCTGCCGGCGCGACGTGCAGATCGAACGTCTGGTAGCCGGCGAGATCGGCGAACGCCGGCGTGCCGTTCGCGATCGCCACGAAGTCGGGATACGCGATCGGCCCGCGAGCTCCAGTCTCGGTGCCGAAGCCGATCGACACGAGCGAATCGAGGTCGTGGATGCCTGGGACAGGACGCAGCAGCAGCCAGTTGGCGAGGTTGAAGACCGCGGTGTTGGCGCCGATGCCGAGCGCCAGCGTCAGCACCGCGACGACGGTGAAGCCCTTCTGTCCGAGCAGCCGCCGGCCGGATTGACGGAGATCGCTGATGAATCCCTGCATGATCGCGCTCCTCCGAAGTTCATGGCGCCGCGACGCTCGCGCCCCGAATCGTTCCCACCCCAGTTGCCACGCCACCTGCAACGCCGCTGTCGTCGTCCACACCGCGCCATGCGAGCGGCCGGCGATTCGTCGGCGTTCGCGCTCTTCGACGAGGTCGCCGGCGATCGATTCGCGCCACTCCTCGGGCAGGACCGACAGCAGCCAGGCGACGATCGATGGCAGCGCCGGTGCGGTCATCGCGTGCCTCGCGCCGGCCGCATCCGGGCGATCGCCTGCTCGGCGGCGGCGAGCGCGCGCCGGCCGGCCGGCGTCGCCGTGAAGCAGCGCCGCGCCTTGCCGCCGCGAAGGGCGATCGGCGCGCCCAGGCGCGACGCCACGTACCCCTTGCGATCGAGCCGATCGAGCGTGACGTAGACGCTGCCGCGGCCGAGCTCGATGCCGGTGCGCGCGGCGATCTCGTCTCGCAGCGTCACCGCGTAGCCCTCGCCTTCCAGGCGGACGACCGCAAGCAGCACCAGCTGCTCGAGCTCGCCGAGAAGGCCCTTCTCAGAAAATGACGACATCTTGAACAATATGAGACGGAAGCCGATGGTGAAAAGTTGGCCGGCCGCCAGATCCGGGCGTTAGGATAGAAGCCCTATCCAGGCGATTGGCCGTGATGTGGAGCGTTCGCGTCGCCGTCGGGATCCTGATCGCGCTGCAGGCCGCGGCGGGGCCATCGGCCATCCGGCCGACGGTCGCAGTCTGGTATCGCGGCGCGCCGGCGGGGGTGCCCAGGCTGGACGACCTCGCCGCGCTGCGTGCGTTCGGCTTCACCACCGTCAGCTGGCCGATCGAATTGAAGAAGGGCGAGCCCGATCTGCGCCGCTTCGCCGGCATCGTCGGCCTCGCGGTCGACGTTCGCGATCCGGCGCCGCCGCTCACCGCCGAGCGCGCGCTGTCGCCCACGGGACGCGTCGACCTCCATGTCGACACCGTGAGCGCCGCCGACGTGCCGGCGCTGGTATGGCGGGCGGTCGCTCACGGCGCGCGCATCATCGCGTTCGATCCTGGCGCCGGCAGCGAAGCGGGATGGACGACCGCGACCGGCGAGCCCGCGCCATGGGTGGCGTCGGCGCGCGAGATCGCGCGTCAGTTCACGTTCAACGAGTCGCTGATCGAGACGCTGCGCCCGGGCCCGCGCGTCGTCCTGCCGTCAGGTGCGCCGTCCGGGCTGGACGTCGTGCTGCTCGCCGGCGATCGATCGTGGGTGATGATCGCGACCAACACCTCGCGCGAGCGCATCCGCAG
>DASTCC010000476.1:0-12234 GCA_035711465.1 Vicinamibacterales bacterium | reverse complement strand
TACTCGACGAGATCATGCATGCCTTGTACTTCGCGTACTACCCGCTCGTCATCGGAGGCATCGTCATCGCCTGGACCGGAGGCCGGCGACGCGGACCGACGCCAGCGCCGGGATTTCACACCGCGTTCACCGGGATGATGCTCGGCTTCTTTCTGGCGTACGTCTGGTACCCGTTTCTGCCGGCGCGAGGACCGTGGGAAAACGCCGATCTCGTCGCCGGTCTGCGCCCGTTCGCGGAGGGACCCTTTACGCACGTGATCGGACTGATCATCAGCGCCGCCGCGGTGTCGGGCGGCTGCTTTCCGAGTGCGCACGTGTCGGGCGCCTGGGCGGTGACGTACGGTCTCTCCATGATGCGCGCGAAGGCGACTCCCGTGTTCCTGATGGCTGCCATGGGACTCAGCATTGCCTGCATCTACACTCGCTACCACCACGGCGTCGACGTCATCGCCGGGTTCGTCGTCGGCATCGCCGGCGGGAGACTGGGTGCCGTCCTGGCGCCCGGGAAAAGGGCGTCCCATTGAACGAGTAATAACATCGGCGAGGGGCCCCTCATGGACAAAGCGCTCGAGACCCAGCTCGCGAACATTCAGAAACGGACCGGAAAGACGATCGACGAGCTCACCGCGCTGGTGAAGGCCAGCGGACTGGTCAAGCACGGGCAGGCCGTCGCCATGCTCAAGGACAAGCTCGGCATGGGCCACGGCGATGCCAACGTCGTCGTCCATCTCGCGAATCGGTCCGCGCCAGGGATCGCCGGCGCAGCCAACACGTCCTCGACTGACGCCGACGACGCCGAGCTCGATCGCCTCTACACGGGACCAAAGGCGGCGCTGCGTCCGATCCACGAGAAGGTCATGGCCGCCATCCGCGCCTTCGGGCCGTTCGAGATCGCGCCGAAGAAGACCTACCTGAGCTTGCGGCAGAAGAAACAATTCGCGATGGTCGGCCCGGCGACGAACACCCGGGTCGAGGTCGGACTGAACATGAAAGGCGTGCCCGGGACGTCTCGTCTCGAAGCGCTGCCGCCCGGCGGCATGTGCCAGTACCGCGTGAAGCTGACCAGCGCGAACGACGTCGACGCCGAGCTCGTCGGCTGGATCCGACAGGCGTACGATCAGTCCGCCTGAACGCGTCGATGCCCCAGCGGGCGACGCGGCCGCCCGGACGAATCAAGAATCTTCAACGACCGTTCAGGCGTTCAAGATCGCGCCTGGGCCTCTCCTCCACTCTGTGTCGGCCGATGGTCGGCGGCGGACGGTCCGCGGCCGCTTCGGCACGGCTCGCCGGCCCCGCGAGCCGCGTCATGCAAAGCAGATGGAGGCACCTATGAAACACGCATCGCTCGTCGTGGCCATCGTCCTGATGGCTGGTTCGCTCAACGCAACGTCGCGGGACGCCGCCCCGCGCGCGGCGGGTGCGCGCCTTTCGGCCGCACCGAACGCCGGCGCCGCGGCAATCGGGAGCGCTCACACGCTGTCGGGCGGCGAGCCGCGAACCGCGGCGTTCGCAGCCGTCGGACTGCCGGATGGGTCGGTGTCCGGCGAGGCACAGATCAACGTTCATGCGCTGAACGTCGCCTGGCATACGCGGATCGAATGCCTCACCGTCGTCGGCAATCGGGCGTTCATGGGCGGCACGATCACCGAGTCGACCAACGAGGCTGTCGTGCGCACCGGCACCAAGTCCTATTTCTGGGTGGAGGACAACGGCGAGGAAGGCGGCGCGGCACCCGATCGCATCAGCGTCGCGGGCGTCAACGAGACACCGGAAGGTCTCGCCGACTTCTGCGGTCTCGTCCAGAACCTGCTGCCCGGCCGCGACGTCGTGCACGGCAACGTCCAGGTGCGCTGAGCTCGCCGACATGCGGCAGGCTGGAGGCCGAACCCCGGGCCTCCAGGTCTGCCGGACGTCTCAGCCCCGCCCGCCGCCGCGCAGCCGGCGATACGCGGCCGGCGTCAGACCGGTCTCTCGCTTGAAATCCCTGGTGAAGTGGCTTTGATCGGCGTAGCCGAAGCGGATTGCGATGGCGCTGAGCGAGTCGCGGCTGCGCTCGAGCGCCGATCGCGTACGAGCGAGCCGCAACTGACGCACGTACTCGCCCGGCGAGATCCCGAACGCGCGACGAAACTCGCGCGCGAGCCGCGCCGGGTGCACGCCGGCGAGACGCGCGACCTCGCCGACGCTCAGCGCTCGTGGGTCGGCGTCAGCCAGGTATTCGCGCGAGCGGCGCAGCCACTCCGGCGGCACGCGGCTCGGTCCCACGTCAGCTCGCGTGCGGCCGGCGATGACGATGAGCTCGAGCGCCAGCGTTTCGGCGGCGAGCCTTGCCAGACCATCGCTGCTGCGAAGCTCATCGTCGATCTGCCGCGCGATGGCGATCGCCCTCGGATCGATTCGAAACGACACTTCCGCGAACACGCGATCGCCGGGTTGATCCGGCGACAGCGCCGTCGGTTCGACGATCACATGACGGCTCCTCCTGGTCCCCCAACGATCGACGTGCCGCTCGGCGGGAGGTTTGACGAGCAGCGCGCCCGGCGGGCATTCGTACTCGACGCCCGGGAACGTCTGGTAGAAGCCGCCTTCGACGATAGCCGACAGGCATGCGTAATCGTGAAAGTGCGAGGGAATCGCATGGCCCGCTTCGAACGTGGCCGACGTCACGCGCAGGCCGTCGACCTCGAGGGTCGCCGCCCATGGCGCGCCGGTCGTGACAAGAATGCCCTCGGCCACACGGCATACCCTCTCACAGTATGCGCGCCGGATCCAGGATCGGTCCTCAGTCCTTCAGAAATCAGGGCTGGCGACCGGACGCCGCGTTCTGCGGCAGGGCCGCCACCGGCTGCGCCGACAGAATGACGACCTCGCGGCGCGCCACCTCCGGTCCGGTGCGGCCGCTGTCGATCAGCCGCGTCTGCACCGACTCGCCTGGCTGGACGACGTTCCACACCTCGACGGTGTGCTCGTCGATGAGCGTGCCGGCCGCGTCGTAATAGCGCGTCCCGCACACCATCGATCGATAACCCACCGTCGTCGATCGGTTCTCCACGACGACGGTCCACGCGGTCACGCCGCGGATCACGTCGAGACGCGAGGCGGTGACGTGAAGGTCCGTGAGCGCGGCGTGGCTCGCCTCCGGCGACATCCGCTCGCTGGCCGGCACTCCCCTCGCCCACTCGCGCCGATGCGCAAAGAGCGTCGGGCGATCGAGACGAATCGCCTCGCTGACGACCGCGCGGTTCATGTAGAGCGACGGTCCGTCGAGGCGCACGATCGCGAGCGCGGCCTGAAAGACGACGTTGACGGCGAGCACGACCGCCGCGACCGTCCGCCACCGCGGTGAGTCGACGAAGGTCCAGCAGTACGCGGCGAACAGAAACGCGACGGGCGCGACGACGTAGAACGACCGGGCCTGGGCCGGCTCCATCACGAAGAAGAACGCGGTGGCGACCATCACCGCCGTGCCGACCGCCAGCCAGCGCACGATCGGCCACTCGCCGAGCGGCGACCGTCGCCGGAATGCCGTGGCCGCCATCCACACGGGATGGACGATGCCGGCGATCCAGACGACGCCGGCGATCGGCACCAGCCACCAGCGCTCGCTCAACAGGACGATCGGGTTGCCGCCGCCGGCGCTGCGAATGAACCGGCCGACTTCGAAGCTCGCGAACGAGAGCATCCGTCCGATCGTGTTGGCGAGGGTGGTCACTGGATTCCGCCAGTGAATCAGCAGGCTCTCTTCGGTGCCGCCGCCGCGGGCGAGCGTGTCGTGCAGCAGCGTGGGAATCACCAGGCTGCCAGTCAGCACCAGGCCAATCGCAAACGCCGCGGCCGACATCGCGATTGCCTTTGCGCCGGCGCGCAGGCGGGCGAGGAACGCGAGGCCCGCGAACGGCAGGAGCAGTGGCCACGACATGTGGATCTGGGCGATCCAGCCGATCGCGGCGCCCATCATCAGATACGCGAGGCGAGCCGGCACGCGGCCGATCGAAAGCGAGGGCAGCGCTTCGAAGAACCCGACGAAGAACACGACGCTGGCAGGAAGGACGTACGACGTGTTGAGTATGTGCGTCGAGTACTCGAGCGTCCACGGCAGCGTCAGCAGCCACGACCAGATCAGCCAGCGCGGGACGGTCGGCAGGCGCGCCGACACGTACGCCGCGAACAGGCACAGCGCCGCCATCGACAGGACGTTGACGAGCACGTACGGCGCTTCCGGAACCGGCGCGATGTCGAGCGGCAGACCGACGAGCAGGGCCTGCAGGGCGCCGGGGATCTCGCTTCGCGTCCAGACCACGTCGGGCCCGAAATAGGGCCACTGGTGCGTCGTGTGATAGCGCAAGCCGAGCAGATAGATCTGCGATTCGTCGTCGGTGAACAGTTCCTTCGACAGGCCGATGCCGAGCCGGAACGCGAGGAGCAGGACGAGGACGACGACGATGGAAACGCGGGAAGACAGCAGTCGCACGCGGCCGCACAGTATGGCACGAGCGCACCTTGGCTCGTGTGATACTTCTTCCTCCACCTGAAAGGACGGAGTCGATGACGCGAAGGGCTGGCACGACAGTGATCGCGGCGGTGATCGGCGGCGTCTCGGTCGCGTCGATCGCGGCGCAGGCCCTCACCCAGGGAGCGCCGCCGGCCGCTCCGCAGGGCGCGCGGCCGCCCCTCGTGATCGGTCCGCCGGCGCCGGTGCCGCCGGAGGTCGCGATCCCGCGGCCGACGCCGGACGAGCTCGCCGCGGTCAACGCTGCCGTCAGCAGCTTCGTCGCCTCGGATCGGTCCGCCGCGGCGCCGCTGCTGAAGAAATACGAGTCGATGCTCCTGCTGCAGCCGCCGCGTCTGAACGTCGCCGCCACCTACACACAGACCACGCAGCGGCGCGGCGCGCGCCATGAATCGTTTGTCGAGATCGCGAAACGCGGCGACATCGACCTGCTGCTGCACGGCGACTCGATCACCGACTGGTGGGTGCAGAACGACGCCAACCGCGCGATGTTCGAGAAGTACTTCGGCCACATCCGCACCGCCAACTTCGCGATCGCCGGCGACACCACGCAGGGCGTGCTCTGGGGTCTGAAGAACGGCGAGGGTCAGGGCTTCCAGCCCAAAGCGGTGATGCTGATGATCGGCACCAACAACACCTTCGCCAACACCGGACCGGAAATTGCCGAAGGCATCGGCGCGATCGTGCTCGAGCTGCGCCGGAACTTCCCCGACGCGAAAATCCTCCTGCTCGGCATCTTCCCGAGGAGCGTGCCCGGCGACCCGGTGCGCGACAAGATTGCCGAGGTCAACCGGATCATCTCCGGCCTCGACGATCAGCAGCACGTGTTCTACATGGACATCGGCGCGCGCTTCCTCGACGAGCGGGGCTACTTCCTGCCCGACGCGTTCCGGCCGGACAACCTGCATCCTCAGGCACGCGGTTACGACATCTGGGGAGACGCCGTGAAGGACAAGCTCGATGCGCTGTTGAAGGCGCCGCGCTGAGGAGGAGCGCGTCGTCCGAGGTGTGGAGATCGGCCGCGAATGAAGTAGGCTGCAGTAACTCGGAGGAGCTTCAGCCGATGCGTTCGCGACGATCAGCGGTAGTAGTTGCCTGCTTCTTCAGCGTGCTCGCCCCCGTCGGCGCCGCCCTGCTCGCGCAGGGACAGGCCGTGCCGCAGGATCTCAAGCCGCTGCTGGCCAGGCCCGGGAGCGAGATGCGGCTCGTCGTCACGCGCTACGACGCCGACCGCCGCACCCTCAACACCAACTACGCTGGCCCCGGCGGCTTCAACATGCCGGGCGGACGCGGCGGCCGCGGCCGCGGCGCCGCCGCGGCTACTCCGGCGCCGGCCTCGCCGCCGCCGACGCCCGTCCAGATCTCGGCGGCGCGCCTCGCGCGCCTCAAGCGTTTCGATCTCGACTGGCAGACCGCGCTCGGCCGGCTCCAGACCTCGACGCTATCGCCGGCGGCGTCTTCCGATCTCGCCGGATTGAAGAAGTCGATCGCCGACAACCTCGCCCAGCTCGAAGCCGACAACCTGATGCTGGCGCAGATCGTGCCGGCCGTGCCGTTCGCGGCGAAGCTCGTCGCGCTCGTCGAGGCGCGCATTCGCGTCGCCGAGATCAACTCGATGGAAGCGGCCCGGACGCTGACCGAGGTCAGGAACCAGATCGTCGCCACCATGGCGGCCCCGCCGGTGAAGCGCAACGCCGCGATCGCCGCCAACGCGGCGCAGGCGACCGACACGCTGCGGGCCGCGATCACCGAGTGGTTCAGCTTCTACAACGGCTACGACCCGATGTTCACGTGGTGGATGGGCATGCCCTACGAGCAGGTCGACAAGGCGCTCCAGGACTATGCCGGATTCCTCCGCCAGCAGGTGGCCGATCCGGCGACGCCCGCGGCGCCCGCGGCGGTCGCCGCGATCGCGCCGGCACCCGCGCCCTCATTCGCATCCGTACCGGACCTTCAGGAAATCGTCGGCCTCACCCAGGACGAGATGCGCGACATCGTCGCGCGCTTCAACGCCGAAGGCAATCGCGGCGGGCGCGGGGGACGCGGCGGCAGCGGCGGCGCGGCGCCGGCGGCGGAGACACCGGCCGCCACACGGGACAACCGTGCTTGGCTGACGGCGCTCCAGTCGCTCGACTTCGATCGGCTCTCACGCAACGCGCAGGTCGACTACCTGTACATGAAGTGGCGCGCCGAGACCGACATCACGCACGAGACCGAGACGATCGCGCCCGGTCCGGCGTTCCGGCCCGACGACTCGAAGATCCAGGGCAAGCCGCGCGGCCGCGACGGACTGATCTCGGACCTGCGCGACAACATGATTCCGTACACACCGGAGCAGCTGATCACGCTCGCCAACCAGGAGTTCCTGTGGTGCGAGAACGAGATGCGCAAGGCGTCGCGCGAGCTCGGCTACGGCGACGACTGGAAGAAGGCGCTCGAGCACGTCAAGCAGACCGCGGTGCCGCCCGGCGGTCAGCCCCGCATGATCATGGGCCTCCTCGAAGAGGCGGTTGCGTATCTGCGCACGCACGACCTGATCACCGTGCCCGCCGTCGCCGCCGAGTCGCAGCACATGACGATGCTGTCGCCGCAGGCGCAGCTGACGTCGCCGTTCTTCCTCGGCGGCGATCACATCCTGGTGTCGTATCCGACGAACACGATGGAATTCGACGCCCGGATGCAGAGCATGCGCGGCAACAACCCCGGCTTCTCGCACGCGACCGCGTTCCACGAGATGATCCCCGGCCACAATCTCGTCGGCTACCTGACGTCGCGGTATCGCGACTATCGCCCGAGCCTCACGAGCGGCGGGCCGTTCTACGGCGAGGGCTGGCCGCTCTACTGGGAGCTGACGATGTACGAGCTCGGCTTCAACACGACGCCGGAGCAGAGGATCGGCGCGCTGTTCTGGCGGATGCACCGCTGCGCGCGGATCATCTTCTCGCTCAACTTCCACATGGGCGACTGGACGCCGGGCCAGGCGGTCGACTTCCTCGTCGAGAAGGTCGGACACGAGCGCGACAACGCGATGGCCGAAGTGCGGCGCTCGTTCGAATCGCCGCAGTATCAGAATCAGCCGCTCTATCAGGCGGCGTACCTGCTCGGCGGCCTGCAGCTGCGCGGCCTGCGCCGCCAGCTCGTCGACGGCGGCATCATGAGCAACAAGCAGTTCCACGACGAGATCATGCGGCAGGGCAACATGCCGATGGCGCTGATCCGGCTCGCGGTCACGCGCGAGAAGCTGACGCGCGACATGGACATCAACTGGAAGTTCTACGGCGAGCTGAAGTAGCGAGCGTTCACCGCTCCCGGCCCGACATCACCTGCCCCGGCAGCGCCCACGTGATCTTCGATCCGTCGACGACGGCGACGCCGTTGACGAACACGTAGTCGACGCCCTCCGAGTACTGGTGCGGCTCGAAGAACGTCGCCTTGTCGCGAATCGTGTTCAAGTCGAAGACGACGAGGTCGGCGGCCATGCCCTCGCGGATCAGGCCGCGATCAGTCAATCCCATGATCCGCGCCGGCAGCGAGGTCGACGATCGGATCGCATGCTCGAGCGTGATCGCGCCGCGCTCGATCGCGTAGTGCCGGATCTTGCGCGGGAAGCTGCCGTAGAAGCGCGCGTGCGTCGTCGGGCCGTCGGTCGGCAGCGCGATGCCGGCGTCGGTCGAGGTCGCGATCCACGGCTGCCTGGCGAACAGCTCCATGTCGCGCTCGTCCATCGAGAAGCCCCGCATGCGCGCGCCGCCGGCGCGATTGGGCAGGCCTTCCATCTGAATCTGGATCGCGGCTTCGACCGGATCGATCTTCCAGAGCCGCGCGATCTCCGCCAGCGACTTCCCGTAGAGCGCCTTGTCGGTGTAGTCGAAGATGACGACCTGATCCGCGCCGCCGCGCCGGGCGATCTCGTGCGCGATGTCGGACCGGACCTGCCGTGCCAGCGACGGATCGGCCAGCGTCGCGCGCAGCGCTTCGGCACGGCTCATCGACGGCTGACCGGCGCCGCGTCCGGCGCCGCTCACGTCGCCGCGGCCGCCGCCCCGTCCACCACCCGACGCGGCGCGCGTGGACCACGCCGGTATCAGCACGGTCGATCCATCGGTGCCGCTCGTCGGATACGGATACTGATCGGCCCAGACGTCGACGCCGCGCTCGCGCGCGCGCTCGATCAGGCTCACGGCCGCGCCGCTCGATCCCCAGTAGTTGGCGCCCTTCGCCTTGATGTGCGAAGCCACGACGCGCGCGCCGCTCTCCTCGCCGATGCGGATCGTCTCCCGCACGGCGTCGAGGAGCGTCGGCGGCCCCGGGCCGTCCTGGCTTGGCACGTACCAGAGCGGATCGCTGCCCTCGCTGCGCTCGTGTGAGATGTAGACGCCGTCGACGGCCGGAAGCTCCTTCGCGAGCTCGACCAGCTCGTCCGTCATGCTCCATCGGCCGGGCTCGTACTCGAGACCGGCGGACATCCCGACCGCGCCTTCCTCGAGGGCCTGACGCACGAGCGCGCGCATCTTCGCCACTTCGTCCGCGGTCGCCGGACGCCGGGTGTCGTTCCCCATCACCTGCCGCCGCACCGCGCCGTGCCCGACGAGCAGCATCGTGTTCGGGCCGATCGTGTTCTTGACGATCTGGTCGCGCTGCTCGCGAATCGGCCACGGCGATCGGCCGTCCTGGTTGACGACGACGGTCGTGATCCCTTGCGTGACGAGATTCGGCGCCGCGCGAATCTGCGCGTTCGCGTCCCGGAACCCGCCGCGCGGACTCGAGCCGTCGTCAGCGTGCGAGTGAATGTCGATGAAGCCCGGCGAGACGTACTTGCCCGCGGCATCGATCACACGTGTGGCCTTCGCGTCGCCGGCGGCGCGGCCAACGAAGATGATGCGGCCGTCGCGCACGCCGATGTCCGCGGGGAACCACGGATTGCCGGTGCCGTCCAGCACGCGGCCGTGACGAATCAGCAGATCGAAAGACGCCGGCGTCTGCTGGCCAGCGATAGGAAGAGCAACCGTCGCGACGAGCAGCGCCGCGTGGGCCAGTCGGGCGGGTTTCATGCGGGAAGACTAGGACATCGTCGGTCCGCCCGCAACCGGCGGTCGCCGCCGGGTCGTTCCTACGGTTTCAGCACGCCGCTGACGCGAAAGGCACGCGACAGTCGCTGCTGGTACCCGTAGGAATAGCCCTCGCCGTCGGCAATGACGGTCATCGCGTACACGAGATAGACGCCACTCCGGTTGGCGGGCCCAAACGTCAATGAACGGAGCGGATCGCGGTGGCCGGATTCCGGTTCGCGAGCGGCGCGGCGCCGAGGCGTCTCGCCGGCGAGGACGCGTCGTTCGAGCGCCGCCCCGCGCTTTAGGATCGGGCCGTCAATCGCCCCGCAGTGCCGCGACTGTATTCACCCGCCGCGCCCGGCGCGCCGGAATCCAGGCGGCGATCGCGGCCGCGGCCATCAATACCACGGCCGCCGCCGTTTCGACGCGAAGCGACGCCGTCGAGACGCCGACCACCAGGCGCGCCGTCATTCCAGGCGGATAGGCGACGCCGGATCGACGCGGGCGGCGCGGCGGGCCGGGACCATGCTCGCCGAATCGACACGCCGAGCAGGACGACGGCGATCGCGGCGAACGTGAGGCCATCGGTCGGCGTCACGCCGAAGAGCAGCGATCCGAGGACCGAGCTCGTCGACGCGGCAACGATGAGGCCGGCCACGAGCCCGACCATCGCGAGACGCACGCCCTCGCCGAGCGCCAGCCGGAGCAGATCGGAGGGCCGCGCGCCGAGGGCGAGGCGGATGCCGAACTCGCGCCTCCGCGTCGCGGTCGTGAACGACACCAGGCCGTACAGGCCGATCGCGGCCGGCCGATCCCGACGATCGCGCGCCCGCCTCGCTGATCCGCGACGACGTCTACCTCAACGGCGTGCTGACCGCCGTCGTCGAGGGCCAGACGACGGCGCCGGTGGAAGTCGAGTACGGGGTCACGAACCACATCGCCGTGATTGCCGTCGACACCGCGGACAACGAGTCGACACCCGGCACGGCAATCGTAATCAGCTGAGCAGCCTCGCTCAGCGCGCGAGCAGCGAGCGCCAGTTGAGCAGCACGGTCAGTTCGCCCGGCTGGTTCGCGACTGTGATGAGCAGGCGCCCCGTCTTCGGATCGACGTCGTAGGTGTGGCTGGAGAACCAGCCCCAATCGATCGGGCCCGGATGGACGCGTCGGGGCAGGCCGAACGCCGGCGTGCCGGCGATCGACACGTCCATCGCCATCAGCGCGCCGGTCACCGAACTGATGTAGAAGAGCTGTTTGCCGTCCTTCGACCAGCGCGGTTCGGCGCCGCCCTGTGTCGTCGCCATCCACTTGCCGGCCGACGGCGGCATCGTCGTCACGTAGATCTCGAAGCGCGACGTCTCGCGGGCGTCGTACGCGAGCCAGCGACCGTCGGGCGAGATGACACCGCGCCCTTCACTGGCGGGCGTCGCGACCAGCCGCGTCGTCGTCTTGTCCGGCCCGAGCAGCAGCAGATCCCAGGACGGCACGCCGCCGTAGTAGACGATGCCGGCCGTCGGATGCCACTGCGACACGAGCAGCTGCGATGCCGTCGTCGCCGGCGAGATCGGCGCCTCCTCGCCGGCGCCGCTCGCCGGCTTGCGGTAGAGCGCGGTCCCGCCCCTGCGGTTCGAGGCGAAGACGATGGTCTGGCTGTCGGGCGACCAGACGGGCGAGACGTCCTCGGCCGGATCGAACGTCAGCCGGCGATCGCCGCCGCTGGCCAGGTCGCGAATCCAGATGTCCGCGGTGCTCGTCTCTGAGTCCTTCTTCGCGTACGCGACCATCGATCCGTCCGGAGAGACCGCCGTGTCGGCCACGTACCCCGCGGGCATCGCCGCTCGTTCGTCACCGCCACGCTCGTCGATCCAGAAGACGCGGCGATCAGATTTCGAAGCGCTCGTGACGTAGGCCAGCGCACCCGACGCCGAAGCGACGACCGGTCCGCGGGCCGGCGTGACGAGCGGCACCGGCTCGCCCTGCAGCTTCAGCGTCCCCAGGTCGAACGGCTGGGCCATCAACGTCCGTTTGCGAATGAACACGAGCTGGCCGGGATCCGAATAGCTCGGCGGGTCGCTCATGTCGTGCCGGACCAGCACCTGGTCCGTCGAATCGAGCGAGCCAACGAACGCCGCGCCCTGGCCTATGGCGTCGTTGCCCCAGGCGGTGTACAGAAAATGACGCTGGTCTGGAAGGAACTGCGGGAAATCGTGGTCCTCTTCGTTGACCTGAAGTCGCGTCGCAGGTTCGGGCGTGCCGCCCCGAGCCGACACCTTCATGAGCGGCCCGGGATCGTCCAGGCCGGCGACGATGACGTCTTCGGCGTTCCACGAGCCGCCCCATCCGCCAGTGCGGGCGTCGCAGATGACCTGGAGCGCCTGGCCATCGATGTCGACCCGTTTCAGCTTGCCAGCCGCGTAGAACGCGATCGAGCGGTTGTTCGGCGACCAGAACGGATAGAGTCCGTGCTCGGTTCCCGGAATCTTGCGGGTGTCGACGACGCTCATCGCGCGGACGTAGATCGCGATCTCGCCGGTGCTGCGATCGACGCCGCTGAACGCGAAGTGCCGGCCGTCCGGCGAGAGCATGCCGCCGTGCCCGTCCGAGCCGTTGGACGTCGGACTGACGTTCGGCGGCGGCGCCACGTAGAACGCCACGGCGGCGGCCGGCAGAGGGC
>DASTCC010000475.1:0-3070 GCA_035711465.1 Vicinamibacterales bacterium | reverse complement strand
TGCTCGGGCAGCGCCGACCAATCCGGGTCTTTCTGAAGCACGGCAGAGAGGATGTCGACGACGCTCTCGCCGGCGAATGGGGCGCGGCCGACGAGCATCTCGAAGAGCACGCAGCCGAACGCCCAGATGTCGGCGCGTGCGTCGACAGGTCGTCCCTTGGCCTGTTCCGGCGCCATGTACGCCGCGGTGCCCAGGATGATGCCTGCCGCGGTCATCGCTGGAGAGGTGACCGTCACCGCCTGGCCCGAATCGGCATTCCCGCGCCTCGCGTCCTGATCCAGCGCCTTCGCGAGCCCGAAGTCCAGCACTTTGACGGTGCCGTCACCGCGAACCTTGATGTTCGCGGGCTTGAGATCGCGATGGATGATGCCCTGTTCATGTGCGGATTCGAGTGCGTCCGCCATCTGCCTCGCGATTGCAATCGCCTCGTGCGGCGGCACCGCACCCCTGGCGATGCGGTCGGCGAGCGTCGGCCCCTCGACGAGCTCCATCGCCAGAGCGAAGGTGCCTCCGGACTTCTCGAGGCCGAAGATGTGGGCGATGTTCGGATGGTTGAGCGCCGCAAGCATCTCGGCTTCACGCTGAAAACGCCCCAGCCTTTCGGCATCCGTCGCCACCGCGGCCGGCAGCATCTTGATGGCGACCTGACGCTTCAGGTTGGTGTCGACGGCGCGATAGACCTCGCCCATCCCCCCGGCGCCGAGCGAGCCGAGGATTTCGTAGGAGCCGAGTCGGGAGCCTGGCGTCATCGGCCGGGGATGCCCGGAGGTTATACCTCAACGCCGGGTGGTTGGCAGGTGCGACCGTGCCGACGCGCCCGACGGCACGGACGCACGCTCGAGACAGTTCAGCTTGCAAACCGATCCGGCAGGCGCTATAAACATACAACCAGATGGTTGTACATCATAGAGACAGCGAAGAGGCACTCAATCAGTTGTTCCGTGCCCTGGCGGATGGCACGAGACGCGACATCCTGGCCCGGTCGCTCACGGAAACGTCGTCGGTCTCCGCCCTCGCCGCGCGCTATGACATGAGCTTTGCCGCCGTGCAGAAGCACGTCGCCGTGCTCGAGCGCGCGGGTCTCGTCCGCAAGCGTGCCAACGGCCGCGAGCAACTCGTGTCGACCAACCGCGCGCGGCTCCAGCGCGCGCAAGAACTGCTCGATCGCTTCGAATCCATCTGGCGCCAGCGCATGGCGCAGCTCGATGACGTGCTTCTCGCGAAAGGACACTGACGATGCCGCTGACCTCAGTCACCAAAGACGCCGCCACGCTCACCTTCACCGTCGTCGGCGACTACCCCGTTTCGCAGCAACGCCTGTGGGACGCCTTTGCCGATCCGCGACAGCTCGAGCGCTTCTGGGGACCGCCGTTCGCGCCCGCGACCTTCACGCGTCATGACTTTACGGTGGGCGGTCGCGCCGAGTACTTCCTCGCCCTGCCGGATGGCGAAAAGTGGAACGGCTCCTGGAAGTTCACCGCGGTGAATCCGATCATTTCGTTCGAGGCGCAGGACGGCGACGACAACGTCGAGGACGGGACCATGCCGGCATCGATGAAGTTCACCTTCGAAACCACGCCGACGGGATCGCGCTTGACCGTGATCACGCACTTTTCGAGCGTCGAAGCGATGGAGCAGACGATCCCCGGCATGGAACAGGGGCTGCGCGCAGCGATGCCGCAACTCGACGCCGTGCTCGCGGAACCGAGCTCGTCGGCGGCGCACGCGTGAGTCGGCCGCCACGCGCCCGTCAGCGCTCGCGGATCTCGACGGTCTGGCCGCGTATCTTGGTCCGTCGCAGCGCGGTGACGATGCGGCCCGCGAGGCGTTGCGGCACTTCGACGAGCGCGTGATGGGCGTTGATGCGGATCTTGCCGATCTGGCGTGAGGTGACGCGGGCCTCACCCGTGATCGCACCGACGAGGTCGCCGGGCCGGACCCCGTCCTTGTGGCCGGCGCCAACGTAGAGCACGGTCATCGGCCCCGAGGTCTCGCGGTCCCCTTCTCCCTCGTCATCGCGGTCGCGAGCATCCGCGCTCGGCGTCGGTGCCGCGGCCGTTTCTCGTTCCTCGTGAATCATCGCCACGGCAGCGGCCGCGATGTCGAGGACGTCGAAGTCCTCGGCCAGGGCCGCCACCAGCGTGCGCGCGAGCGCAAGATCTTCCGCCCCTGTCTTCAGGCGAGCCGTGAGCGCCGCGCGCGTCAGGTTGAGCCGCTTGACGCGCAGGTCCTCCGGGGTCGGCAGCGACGCGATCTCGATCTTCTGCCTGGTCAGGGCCTCGATCTGCCGCAGCGTGCGCTGCTCGCGGGGATCGACGAGCGTGATGGCGACGCCCTCCCGGCCGATCCGGCCGGTTCGGCCGATGCGGTGGACGTAGACTTCGGCAGCGGTCGGGATGTCGTAGTTGATGACGTGCGAGACGTGGTCGATGTCGAGTCCACGCGCCGCGACGTCGGTGGCGACCAGGATGTCCGCCTTCTTCTGCCGGAACATCTGCATCACCCGATCGCGCTGCCGCTGCTCCATGCCGCCGTGCAGCGCCTGCGCGCCATAGCCGTGAGACTTGAGCGTGTCGGTGAGCTCGTCGACTTCGAGCCGCGTCCGGCAGAACACGATCGCCGACGCCGGGTCCTCGAACTCGAGCACGCGCCCGAGGGCAGGCCCCTTCTGCGCGCGCGACACCACGAAGGCGACCTGCCGGACGCGGGGCACCGAGCCGGCCGCGCGCTTCTCGGTCCTGATTGTGATCCGCGCCGGTGACTGCAGATGCCGTTCGGCGATCGAGGCGATGCGCGGCGCCATCGTCGCGGCAAAGAGCGCCGTCTGACGGGTGCTGGGCGTGGCGGCGAGAAGAGCTTCGAGATCCTCGGCGAATCCCATGTCGAGCATCTCATCCGCTTCGTCGAGCACCAGAGCCGTGATCGCATCGAGCTCGAGCGAGCCGCGGCGGAGATGGTCGAGCGCGCGCCCGGGCGTGGCCACGGCGATGTCGGCGCCCCGCGCCAGCGCCCGGATCTGCTGGTCCATCGGCGCGCCGCCGAAGAGCGGCACCACGGTCAGCGCCGTGCG
>DASTCC010000474.1:0-2883 GCA_035711465.1 Vicinamibacterales bacterium | reverse complement strand
AAGGGCGTTTTCTGCGGCGGGACGGAGATGACGCCTCAGTTCCACCGCTTCGCCGTCGAAGAACTGCTGGACGGGGTGTACTTCGCGCCGACTTACGGCAACACGCTGATGGGCCTGGCGGTGCACAAGCCGTTCGATCCGCGCGACAACTACGCGATCATCTACTACCCGCCGCGTCCGCGCGCCGTGCTCGAGGTCGTCGATCCCGACGAGCCGATGCGGCTCGTCGAATACGGCAAGACCGGCCGCGTCCGGCTGACGACGCTCACCAGGGAGTTCTTCATGCCGCGCTTCCTCGAGCGCGACGAAGCCGAGCGTGAGCCGCCGTGCGACACGTATCCGTGGGACGGCGTCCGCAACGTCCGGCCGTTCTCGCGGTTCCAGACCAGCGTCACCGAAGGGGTCTACTGACGTGGATCGGCGCTACCGCGCCGGCGAGTCGATCGAGGACTACTGCCGCGCGTGCAAGATCGATCGCGTCCACACCGTGATGGCGGTCGGCGCCGACGGCGCGCCGGTGCGTGTGGTATGCGGCTTCTGCCGGAGCGAACACAATTTCCGCGGCGGCCCGCGCATGGAGGCCGGGTCGACGGTCGCACCGGCGGCCGCGGCGGCGAACGACGCAGCGGCCGATCCGCGCGCGCCGCGCCGAGCCGGCGACACGCGCGAGCCGTTCCCGCTCGTGAGCGATCGAGAAAGGACTCAGCCACCCGTGTCACTGCCGAACGCGCCCGATCTCGAGCTGCTCCTGCGCCGCGTCATTCGCGAGGAATCCGGGCTCACGCCGGCCGCGCCCGCCGACCGCTGGCGCGGCGGCGCGCTCGTGCTCCGCCCGGGCACTCCGGGCGTGCAGGAGAAGTCCTGGCCGATCGAGACCTTCTTTCACAAGATCGTGATGCTGCGTAACCGGCTGCGGACGCTCGAGCAGCAGATCAACGCGGCCGAGCTGCCGGAGGACGTGAAGGTGAAGCTGCAGAGCTACATCACCGGCTGCTACGGGTCGCTCACCAGCTTCAACGTGCTCTTCGCCGACGAGCGCGATCAGTTCAAAGGCAGCGGGGATTAGCGGGGGTCAGAGCAGGGTCAGAGCAGGGTCAGACCCCCTTCAGCCCAGGCTGGGGAAATACACTTCGAACGACGCCGATCGTCCCGGCTCGGCGCTGGTGCGGACGAACGCACCCGACCGGCGCGCGAGGACGCTCGCCACCGGCGGCATCGTCGGATGCTCCACGCCGAACCCCGTCGACGTCACCGCGAGCACCGCTCGGGGGCCTGGCGTCGCGTCCTCGAGGCCGGCGATGTCGTTGGCGTCGAGCTCGACCCGGTCGGTTTCGACGAGGACCTTGCCGCCCACCGGCAGCACATCGCGCGCGGCGACGACCATCGCCGTGATCAGCTGATCGAGGTCGTCGGCGTTCGCCGCGATCGGCGCACGCGCGCCGAACTTCATCTCGAAGCCGAGGTGCGACCCAATCAGCCGCCGCCACAGCGCCTCGCCGCGGGCGACGACCACGTGCAGGTCGACGTTGTCAGGCGGCCGTCCCTGCCGACGGCTGAAGGCAAGCAGTTGCCGGCCCAGCTCGCCGGCGGCGGCCGCGCGATCGACGATCGCATCCGCGGCCGGGCGCGCATCGGCCGGCGGCGTCGCGTCGGCCAGCAGGTGTGCGTCGCGCTCGATCTCGGCGAGCACGCGCACGATCTCCGGCGTCATCGACGCGGCCAGCGTGCCGACTTCCTCCAGCCGCCGCGACTGCCGGAGCCGATCGGCCATCGTCATGAACGCGGTGACGTCGATGACCGTGTGTTCGATCTCGTCCGTGCCGGCCGGCGAGGAGATGATTCGTGCCGACTCGATCACATGGATCGCGCAGCCATCCGCACGCCGCAGTCGCCCCTCGAGCCGATCGATGCGGCGATCCCGCGTCAGCCGTTCGTCGACCGCCTCGCGGCCGGCGAGCGGCGGAAACGGCCGATCCGCCTCGCGCGCGACCGCCTCCGCCGCGTCGGCGTAGCCGAAGATTCGTGCGAACGTGTCGGTGCACCGAAGGAGCCGGCCGCCGGCGTCGAGCACGCCCTGGCCGAACAGCTGTGTATCGAGCAGCCGATCGCGCCCCGCCGTGGCCGCCGCGATCGCGTGTTCGAGCCGGGTGCGGTCGTCGCTCATCTGTTCGGCGACGACGTCGAGCTGACGCGTGGCGTCGGCCAGCTGCTGCTCCAGGGCGCGGCGCGTCGTCGATTCGGCATCGAGCGCGGCGCGATGCTCGTCGGCCTGCCGGCCGATGTCGCGGAGGCGATCTTTCAGGACGGCGCGCCGGGCTCGTTCCTGGTCGAGCGCCTGGCGCATCGCGTCGAGCTCGCTCTGCGCTCGCTCACGCGCGGTTCGTTCCCCGGCCTGCGCGGCGACGAGCGCGGCGAGCTCGCCGCGGGTGGCGTGCAGCGTATCCTCGAGTCGCAGCCGCTCGCGTTCGATGTCGTCGGTCTGCCGCAGCCGTCGTTCGAGCTCTTCGCGCTCACGCTGACGCATCTCGAGCGCGCCGGCGAGGTCGTGACGCTCCGCGTCCCAGGCCGCGCGTTCGGCGGCGTGGCCTTCGACGATGCGGGCGAGGTCGTCGCGGGTGGCACGAAGCGTTTCCTCGACGTCGCGGGCACGTGTGGCGGTCTGATCGGTCTCGTTGAGACGAGCGAGCAGCTGATCGCGAGCTGCCTCGAGCGCGCGGTGCTGATCTTCGAGCTCGCGACACCGCTCTTCGAGACGGGCGTGGGCGCCGGCGATGTCGTCGCGGCCGTGGTCGGCGCGCTCGCGGGCCTGTTGGGCGTCGCGGAGCTCGCTTTCGAGCGAGGCAATCCGCCGGCTCGCGGCCTCGAATTCCGCGGCGGTCGCGG
>DASTCC010000473.1:0-5540 GCA_035711465.1 Vicinamibacterales bacterium | reverse complement strand
GGCGTCGGTGCGGATGCGCCCGTTTCCGGCCGCCGGCCTCGACGTCGTGCTCTTCGGCGAGGGACGCGGCGAGCTCGGCGGGAGCGAGTATCTGAAGACGATTCACGGCATCGTACGAGGTGTGCCACCGGCGCTCGATCTGGCGCGCGAGCGAGCGCTGCACCGGCTGCTGGTCGAGCTCGCCGCGGCCGACCTCATTCGATCCGCGCACGATTGTGCCGAGGGCGGCGTTGCCGCGACGCTGGCCGAGTGCTGCTTCGAGAACGGCGGCATCGGCGCCGACGTGAACATCGCGTTTCCGACGGACGACGGCGGCGTCGACCGGGTCGCGGCGACGCTGTTCGGCGAATCGGCGACGCGCGTGATTGTCAGCGCCGATCCCGCGTCCACCGCGCGCGTGCTCGAAGCGGCGAAGGCGGCTGGAATCCCCGCGGCGGCGATTGGCACGACCGGAGGTGCGCGGCTGCGCATCGCGCTCGATGGCGATCTGGTGATCGACTGTGCGGTCGCCGACGCCGAGACCGTTTGGCGAACCAGTCTGGCGACGCGGCTGACCAGCCGCGTCGAGTGAGCATCCGATGGACAAGTTTCGCGAAGAGTGCGGCATCTTCGGTATCTACGGCCACTCGGAAGCGGCCAACCTCGCCTATCTCGGGCTCTACGCGCTGCAGCATCGCGGGCAGGAGAGCTGCGGCATTGCGACGTCGGACGGCGCGCGGCTGCAGATCCACAAGAGCATGGGCTACGTCGCCGACAGCTTCGACGAAGACACCTTCGCGCGGCTGGCCGGCACCAGCGCCGTCGGTCACGTGCGCTACTCGACCGCCGGCGAAAGCGGGCTCAAGAACGCTCAGCCGATCCTCATCGACTGCGCCCACGGCGAGATCGCGATCTGTCACAACGGCAACCTGGTGAACGCGCAGGAACTGCGCGAGCAGCTCGTCCGGCAGGGGTCGATCTTCCAGACCACCAGCGACACCGAGGTGCTGCTGCACCTCTACGCGCGCTCGCGCGCGGCGTCGATCGAAGACGCGCTGGTCGAGTCGATCTCGCAGGCGCAGGGCGCGTTCTCGCTGGTGATGCTGACCAAGGACCGGCTGATTGCCGTCCGCGATCCGCACGGCTTCCGGCCGCTCACGGTCGGCCGGCTCGGCGATGCGTACATCGCCTGTTCCGAGACGTGCGCCCTCGACCTGATCGATGCGGAGTGGGTGCGCGACATCGAGCCGGGAGAGATGTTCATCGTCGGTCCGGAGGGAACGAAGTCGCTGCGCCCGTTCCCGCCGTCGACGCGCGCGCATTGCATCTTCGAGCACGTGTACTTCGCGCGGCCTGATTCGTACGTGTTCGGCAAGAGCGTCAACGAGGTGCGCACCGAGTTCGGCCGCGTCCTGGCGCGCGAACAGCCGGCCGAGGCCGATGTGATCGTGCCGATCCCCGACTCCGGCGTCTGCGCGGCGACCGGCTTCTCCGAGGCGTCCGGGCTGCCCCTGCAGATGGGGCTCATCCGCAATCACTACGTCGGCCGGACGTTCATCGAGCCGCATCAGTCGATTCGCCACTTCGGCGTGCGCGTCAAGCTCAACCCGGTGAAGAGCATCCTCAACGGCCGCCGTGTCGTGCTCGTCGACGACTCGATCGTTCGCGGCACGACCAGCCGCAAGATCGTCAAGATGGTGCGCGCGGCAGGCGCGAGCGAAGTGCACATGCGCATCAGTTGTCCGCCGACGATTTCGCCGTGCTTCTACGGCGTCGACACGCCGCGGCGATCCGAGCTCATCGCCGCGACGCATTCGATCGAAGAGATTCGCCGCTATATCGGCGCCGATTCGCTCGGCTACCTCAGCATCGAGGGGCTGTTGAGCGGCGTCGGCTCGTCGCGCGGGTCGTACTGCACGTCGTGCTACACGGGCCAGTATCCGGTCGCCTTTCCTCAGAGCGAAGCTGCCTATCTGCAGCTCGCCCTCAAACTGACCAAATGATCCGCAGACTCTCGCTCGCTGCCGCGCTCGCGACCTGTGTCATCGTCGCACCCCTCGCTCAGACGGGCGCGCCGGCGGCGCAGAAGCCGGCGGAACCGGTCACGCCGGAGAAGCTGACGGCGGCGATCGATCAGCTCGGCAACTTCGACTTTCCGATCCGGACGGAAGCCGCGCGGACGGTCCGACGCGCGCCTGCCGATCTCGCCATCGCCGAGCTTTCGAAGGCCGTGCGCGGCCACAAGGACGAGTACGTCCGCTTCAAGGCGCTCGTCCTGCTGGCCGGTCTCGGCGACACCGCGGCGAGAGAACTGATCAGATTCGCGCTGAGCGACCGCAACGATCGACTCCGCACGGTGGCGGCAGGGTGGTACGAGCACCATCCGGATCCGGCTGTCATTCCGACGCTCGTCGAGGCGTTGAAGGTCGAGCGCTCCGAGTTCGTGCGACCGGCGATTACGCGCGCGCTGGCCGCGCAGGGCGACGATCCGCGCGCCCGGGCCGCGCTCGTGCCGCTGGTGATGCAGGGCGCGGACTTCTTCCGCGGCAGCGTCATCCAGGCGCTTGGCGATTTCAACGGCCGCTACGCGCTGGACTCGATTTCGGCGGTTGCCAAGCTCGAAGGGCCGCTGCAGGACGACGCGATCACGGCGCTCGGCATGATCGGCGACCCGACCTCGCTCGAAACGGTGATCGGGCTGCAGAAGACGGCGCCGCGGTTCGTGCAGCCGACGGTCTCGGCCGCGATCTGCCTGCTCGGACGCAACTGCGACGCGCACATGAAGTACCTGGTCCAGGCGCTCGACTACGGGCTCACGGTCGAAGATCAGGTCGAGGTGCTGCGCGGCGCGGTGCACGGCCTCGGCATGCTGGCGAGCCGCGGCCGCGAGGAGGCGCTGACCGTGATGCTCGAGCGGGGCGCGACGGCGAGCGAGGATGCGCGTGAGCCGATCGCCCTTGCCGTCGGCCTGATCGCGATGCGCAACCCGGCGATGCTGCTGAAGGTGCTGGTCAGCCGGCCCAATCTCGACCCGGCGATCGCGCTGCTGCGCGACGCCTTCGATCAGCTCAACGAGGATTACGAGGAAGAGCGCTTCTACGTGTTCGTGCGGCGGGCGTACTGGGCGGCCGCCGAAGGATCGTCCGAGCGCCGGGTCGCCGAGACGCTCATTCGCCAGCTGGAGTTCTGATGGCCGGAGTGGACTACCGCCAGGCTGGCGTCGACATCGACGCCGGCAACGAGACGGTGCGGCGCATCAAGGCGCTGGCCAAAGGCACCTACACGGCCGGCGTGCTTTCCGGCGTCGGATCGTTCGGCGGCCTGTTCGCCCTCGACGGCGGCGCGTCGAATCGGGTCCTGGTGGCGAGCGCGGACGGCGTCGGCACCAAGCTCAAGCTCGCGTTCATGACCGGGATCCACGACACGATTGGCGTCGATCTCGTGAACCACTGCGTCAACGACATCCTCGTGCAGGGGGCGCGGCCGCTGTTCTTTCTCGACTACCTCGCGACCGGGCGGCTCTCGCCCGACGTCGCCGAGCAGATCGTCCGCGGCCTGGCGTCGGCCTGCCGCGACAACGGCTGCGCGCTGCTCGGCGGCGAGACCGCCGAGATGCCCGGCTTCTACGCCGAGGGCGAATACGACGTCGCCGGGTTCATCGTCGGCGAGGTCGAACGCGCGCGGATCGTCGACGGCAAGTCGATCGTCGCCGGCGACGTGCTGGTTGCGCTGCCGTCGTCCGGGCTGCACACCAACGGATACTCCCTCGCGCGAAAGATCGCGTTCGACGTGCTCGATCTGAGAGTGCACGATCGCGTCGCCGAGATCGGCGCGACGGTTGGCGAAGCGCTGATGCGCCCGCACCGATCGTATCTGCCGGCGATCGCGCCGCTGCTGGACCGTGGTGTCATCAAAGGGATGGCGCATATCACGGGCGGCGGGATCACCGAGAACCTGCCGCGCACGCTGCCGGAAGGACGATCGTACTCACTTGATCGCCGCAGTTGGACGGTGCCGGCGCTGTTCGCGTGGCTTCAGCAGGCGGGCGGGCTTGACGAACGGGAGATGTTTCGCGCCTTCAACATGGGCGTCGGCCTGATCGCGGTCGTCTCGCCGGCGGACGCCGACAGCGTCGTCGGGTTGCTCCGGGCGTCGGACGAGCAGGCCTGGATCCTCGGCGAGGTCGTGTAGATCGAGCTCGATCGGATCGCTGGCGTCGAACGTGCCGTCGAGGGGGCCGACGAGGGGGACGGCGTCGCCGAGGGGGACGGAGCCCTTTTCCACAGATCGCGCGTTCTTGGGGACAGAGGTCCGACCGATGAGGCCTGCTGGTCTGGCTGCGATCTCTTTGGCTGTGAAGGCCGCGTTGACATAGCCCGTCCAGGCCTCGGAACTCAGGAAAGGAGCCGAGACGAGTGGCAGGCGGGGCGAAGAGAGACTTCGCTCGTACAGGCTTCCCCATGGCCAATCCTGCGCCTGGCGCACCAGACCGGCCGTGAGCGCGTTGCGCTCGACGTAGCGACACACCTTCACGAGATCGGCGGCAGAGTCGATGACCTCAGAGCGAAACCGCCCTTGATAGACCGGCCCTTGGCCAACCGACTTTCGATGGCGGTGCCAGCGGATCGCGTGGGTAGCAGTTACCCACTGCATGAACGCGGAGAGAACTGTCGTTCCCGTCGGCCCGACTACCAGATGCCAGTGGTTGGACAGGACACAAAAACTCAGGACGTGCATCGGATACCGTTGCACCCCCTCGGCAAGTACTTGAAGAAACGCGCGATAGTCGCTGCTGCGTGCGAACAGTGGTGCTCTTCGAATGCTTCGGTTGACGGCGTGAAAGTAGGTTCCGCCAGATTTCGATCGGGGTCGACGTGGCATCAGGGCCTCCCGCCCATTAGCAACGCTGGTGCCCAGCCGATCTTGCCGACCTCTGTCCCTTCTTAGGTCAAAACTGTGGAAAAGGGCTCCGTCCCCCTATCACCAGGTCCCCTGTCGCTCATCGGCGTTCTGATCTCCGGACGCGGCAGCAACCTGCAGGCGTTGGCGAGGGCGATCGACGACGGGCGCCTGCGGGCGCGGATCGTCGTCGTCGTATCGAATCGTGCCGACGCGCCGGGGCTCGGGATTGCGCGCGCGATCGGGGCCGAGGCGGTCGTGATGCCGCATCGTGAATGGCCGTCGCGCGAGGCCTACGATCGTGCCCTCGTCGACGCCTTGCGCGCCCGGGGCGTGTCGCTCGTCTGCCTCGCCGGCTTCATGCGCCTGCTGGGACCGGCATTCTGCGAGGCATTTCCGAACGGTGTGCTCAACATTCATCCGTCGCTGCTGCCGGCGTTTCCCGGCGTCGATGCGCAGCGCCAGGCGTTCGAGCACGGCGTGAAGGTGACTGGCGCGACCGTGCACTTCGTGACGCCGGAGCTCGACGCGGGACCGATCGTCGATCAGGTGGCAGTGCCGGTGGAGGCGCACGACACCGCCGAGTCGCTCGCGGCGCGGAGTCTCGCCGCCGAGCATCAGCTCTATCCTGCCGCGGTGGCGCGCGTGCTCGCCGGCGGCTG
>DASTCC010000472.1:0-9589 GCA_035711465.1 Vicinamibacterales bacterium | reverse complement strand
GAGCGGCTGACGGCGGCCGGCGTGGATGCGGACGTAATAGTCCTCGGCCTCGATCCACTCGATCTCGCGCTGCGGGAGCACCAGCGTCCGCGCGCCGTCGCGAACGAGCAGCGACGGCGGCCGGGCGTCGCCGACGCTCTTGAGCAGCGCCTCGATCCTGGCCTCGAGCGCCGTGAGCGACTCGCGCCGCACCGCTTCGCGGACGCGATCGAGCACGACGGCGAAGCGCTCGTCGGAGAACGGCTTCAGCAGGTAGTCGAGCGCGTGCGCATCGAAGGCCTGGACGGCGTAGCGATCGAACGCGGTGACGAACACGACCATCGGCCGCCGCCCGGCGCCGAGCGCGCGAAGCACGTCGAAGCCGCCGCCGCCCGGCATCTGCACGTCGAGAAACATCACGTCAGGCGCGATCGATCGCGCCAGCGCCACCGCCCCGGCGCCGTCGCCAGCCTCGCCGGCGACGACGACGTCGGGCGCCCGCTCGAGCAGGAGGCGCAGCGTCCGCCGCGCCGGGGGCTCGTCGTCGACGATGAGCGCTTTGATTGGGAGCGGCGTGGTCATGCGTCAATCCACGGCAGCCGGAGCTCGACGTCGAAGCCGCCGCGCCGATCGCGTCCGGGCCGGACCTCCATCGACGCGCGGCCGTTGTACTCGGCCTGCAGCCGGGCGCGCAGATTGCGCAGGCCGGTGCCGTTCGCCTCGCCTTCATCCCATGCGTCGCTCACGCCGACGCCGTCATCGCTGACGCGCACGAGCAGTTCGTCCGCATCGCGGCGGGCGGTGACTTCGATGCGCCCGGGCTCGACCTTCTCGCTCAACCCGTGGCGCAGCGCGTTCTCGACGAGCGGCTGGATGATCAACGCCGGCACGCGAGCCGACTCGGCAGCCGGGTCGACGTCCAGCCGGACGCTCAGCCGATCGCCGAACCGCACCTGCTGGATTGCGAGGTACTGCCGCGTCAGATCGACCTCGTCGGCGAGCGAGACGCGCGCGTCGCCGGCGTCGAGGAACCGTCGGAGCAGATCGCCCATCCCCGAGATCAACCGCACGGCGTCGTCGTTGCGGCCTTCGCGGACGAGCGCGGCGATCGCGTGCAGGCCGTTGAACAGCACGTGCGGGTGGAGCTGTGCTCGAAGCGCGCCGAGGCGGGCGTCGGCGAGCTGCGCCTCGAGGCGCGCGGCCTCGGCCTGCTGCTGCCGCCAGCGATCGTAGAGCAGCGAGGCGTGCGCGGTCGCGAGCGCGGCGACGTAGATGACGATCTGCGTCGGCATCCGTGAGCGCATCTGGCTCACGACCACCGTCCATACGCTCTCGTTGCCCATCGGCAGCCATGTCGCCGCAATCAGGGCGTTGGTCGCCGCCTGTATCGCGCCGACGACGAGCGCTGCGGCCACGTGCGTGGTGAGAAACCGCGGCCAGCCGAGACGCGAGAGCGGCCAACGCTCTGCGAGCCACCAGACCAGCGCGGTGAAGGGAATCCACAGGAGGAAATAGGTGGCCTGCCAGATGACCGCCGCGGTCACGTTGATGCGCTCGCCGGGGCGGCTCGCGACCCAGATGATCTGCGCGACCGAGAGCAACGAGACCAGCAGCCAGAATCCGGCCGCCGCGATCCACCATCCAGCCGATGTCGGGCGCACGGCTACTCGCTCCGCAGCGATGGCACGAGCGGCAAACGCCGCACGCCGCGCGTCGCGATCGTCGCGGCGGCGAGGCCGGTGATCGCGACCGCCGCGATCCAGAACAGCGGCAGCGCCGGAATGCCGGAGGCGCGTCCGATCAGCACGGGCAGGATCGCGACGGCGGCAGCGCCGATGCCGATGACCAGTCCGGCAGCCACCAGCGCCAGATGCTCCGCGAGGATGACCGTCTGCAGGTCGCCGCCGGTGTAGCCCTGCGCGCCGAGCAGCGCGATCTCGCGGCGGCGCTCGAGCACGTTGCGCGCGATCACCGCCATCAACCCGAGACTGCCGAGCACGAGCCCGAGGCCGCCGAGCGTCTGAAAGGTCGACAGATACGTGTTCTCGACGCGATGGTAGGCCTCGAGGCGGCGCGCGCTGTTCTCGACGTCGAGGCCGTACGGCTCGAGCCGATCCTCGAGCAGCGTCGAGACGGCGTCGAGCCGGTCCGCCGCCGGCGGCGACACCTCGACGAACAGCAGCCGGTAGCCGGCAATCTGAGGATAGAGATGCAGGAACGCCTGCTCGGCGACGAAGATCTCGCCCTGCATCATCGAGTCGGCGAGCGCGGCGACGACGCGCAACCGCACCGGCCGGTCGGTCTCGACGTCGATGGTGATCTCGTCGCCGACACCGGCGTGCAGGACGTATTGCAGCGACGTCGCGTCGACGATGGCCGGTACGACGCCGTTCGCGTCGGGCGGACCGAGCAGGCGCCACGGATTCGCACGCGTCTGGTCGGACGTCGCCGTCGTCGCGCCGAACCGGAATCGTCCCGCGTCGACGAACCGCTGCGGGACGCCGACGACGCGCGGTTGCTTCGGTTGATAGAGGTTGAGACAGCTCGCGTCTTCACCCGGTCTGAGCCGCGCCGGATAGAGCGTGACACCGGCCATTTCGGGATCGCTCGAAGCGGGGATCAACAAGGCGTCGCGGCCCTCGGGCGTCTCCGGGTTCTGCACGAACGGCAACGCGGTTTCGCCGAGGAGCGCGAAGCCGCCCGTCCCCGACTGCGGACCCGACGCCTCGTCGGGCCCCTTGCGGAACGCGTCGACCGAGACGAGCAGGAACACGGCAGATGAGACGAGCGCCGCGCACGTCAGGCTCCGTCCGGGCCGCCAGGACGCGTTCTCGAGACCCAGCCGGATCAACCCCGATCGTCCGGATGTGCCCAGGACCGCGCCGCGTGTCCGTCCGAGCCAGACGCGGAAGAGCGCGAGCCCGCCGACGAGCGTGAGCGCGCCGGCGCCGAAGAACCCGGCGGCGGCTGGTATCAGCGCGAACAGACCGGCGACGCTGAGCAGCGCCGCGGCCGCCAGCGTGACGATCGCAAGGACGCGCGCGCGTGGCGCGGGCGCCGACGCCGCACCGAGCGCCGTGCCGGCAATCAACGCGCGCGGCGAGTGCTTGCCCAGGCCGCGGACCGTGATGGCGATCGACGCCAGACCTGCGAGAGCGCCGCCCACCGTGCCGATGGCGAGCGCCGCGGGGTCGAGGTGCAGCGTCAGATTCGTGGTGCCGACGGCGCCGATCCACCACGTGCGAAGCCCGTACATCATCAGGCCCGCCCAGGCGATCGCCACCAGCGCGCCGATGGCCGCGCCGGCCGCCGCAACGACCGACGCTTCGATCAGGAACACTGTCCGGATCGCCGCGAGCGAGAAGCCGGCCGCGCGAAGGAGTCCGATCTCCGCGAGCCGCTGCTCGACGCTGAGACGGAAGAACAGCGCCGCGAGCAGCACCGCGGAGACGACGAGGAAGAAACTGAAGTACGAGAAGTAGGCGCCGAAGTCGGTGGCGCCTACCGACGCGGCCAGGTTCTGGGCGCGGACGTCGACGACGCCGAAGCCGGCACGCAGCGGATCGACCGCGCCCGCGGTGGCTCGCGCGACGCCGCTGGCGAGCGCCTGCAAATCCGTCGCGCCGGCCGCGCGAATCCGCAGCGACGTCACCTGGCCGTAGCGCGTCCGCCAGAGCTCCTGCCCGGCGTCGAGAGGCACGAATGCCTTCGGTGTCGCGCGGAACTTGTCCCAGTACGCTTCGTCGGCCGGCCGCACAAGGCGAAGGTCGATCGGAAAGGGCGGCGTCCAGTCCGAGAAGCTCTTCGCGTTCGTGATGCCTGGATACTCCGGCGCCAGCCGGCGATCGGCAGCCAGTCCGATCATCGGCACGACGCCCGCGACCGTGAACGTCGCGCGCGCTGTCTCGAGACGTCCTTCGTCGGCCCAGCGGTAGTACTCCAGCGTCAGCCTGTCGCCTGTGGCCGCGCCGAGCTCGCGCGCGGTCCAGTCGTTGAGAACGATGGGGGTCGAGGGCAGGCCCGACGTCGACAGCAAGCCTGCGAGCGTGGCGTCGCCGCCGGCATCGGGTCCGAGCGCTGTGACCAGCGAGTACGGCACGGCGCGATCGCCGATCGACATCCGCGTCGCCAGCCAGCTCAGCACCGCGGTCGGCGGCGAGCCGCCGTTTGCCTCGGCAGCGGTCGTGATCGGCGCGATCATCCGGTCCGGAATCAGGCCCGCCTTCGACTCGACGACGACCGCGCCGGACTCGGCGATCGGCGTGAACGTGAGTCCCAGGTCCTCCGGACCGAGTGATCGCGCCAGCGCCTGACGAACCGCCGACGCGCGATCGCCAGGCGCCGCTTCGTCCGCCGCGATCAGGATCGTGTTGACGAGCCCGATCTGATCGAGCTCGCGCTGCAGGCGCTCGAGCGACACGAACATCGCTCGGACCGGTCCCTGCGACGGCGACAGGGAGAACTCGCCGAGCGCTTCGGGCTCCAGCACGCCGCTCAGTCGCAGCCGGATGAGCTGCCCGGGATCTTCCTTGTCGCCATGGAGCGAATCGACTGGGATATCCGTCGGCCTCGCGACGCGAACGGCGATGACGTCGTCGCCGTCGGCGCCGAGCTCGTCGGCCAGGTCGGGACTGACGAGCGCGTCGGCGCCGCCTGGCGCCGGCAGCGCGACGCCGTGAAACGCGCCGAAGCGCGCGTCGATGCCGTAGATGGACACGCGGCTGGCGCGCCGCCCCGAGGCTTCGTGCCTGGCGATGCCTTCGAGCGACAGCAGCGCCACCGGCGGCGTGCCGGTGCTGCCGAGCGACGCCGACAATCGATCGGCGAGCGCGGCCGGGAACAGATTCGGCGAGCCGACGACGACGCCGGTGCGGCCGAGCCGCCGCGTCGTCAGGGACGCCAGGCTCGCCTGTACCGATGCGCCGACGAGCCAGGCGCCGGCGAGCACCGCGACGGCGGCGGCGACGCCGAGCGCGACGGCGACGTGCGTCCGCCGATAGTGACGCAGGCTCGACCACGCGAGCCGCAGACGCGTCACGCGACCGCCTGCAGCCGGCGATCGACGAGGTCGTACCGCCGCTCGAATCGAGCCGCCAGCGCCGGGCTGTGCGTGACCACGACGAGCATCGACTGGTGCCGGGCATGGATCGCGCCGAGCAGTCCGGCGACCGCGTCGGCCGAGGCGCGATCGAGATTGCCGGTGGGCTCGTCGCAGAGCACCAGCGCGGGCGCCATGATCAGCGCCCGTGCGATCGCCACGCGCTGCCGCTCGCCGCCGGAAAGCTCCGCAGGCCGGTGATCGAGCCGCGCGCCGAGGCCGACTTCGTCGAGCAGCTGCTTCGCCCGCTGCCGCACGTTGCCCGGGGCGGACTTGCCGACGACAGTCGGGACGAGCACGTTGTCGAGCGCGGAGAGCTGCGGCAGGAGCAGGTGATCCTGGAAGATGAACCCGATCTTGGCGCTGCGGAACTCGGCCTGCGCCTTCTCGTTCAACTGGTACGGATTGACGTCGTCGATCGTGACCGTGCCGGCGCTCGGCGGATCGAGCGCGCCAATCAGATAAAGCAACGTGCTCTTGCCGCTACCGGACGGGCCCATGATCGCCACCGACTGACCGCGGTCGACCTGCAGATCGACGTTCTCGAGGATCGACAGGCCGCCTCGACCCTCATAGCGTTTCGATACGGACGTGAGTACCAGCAAGGATTCTCCAATTACGCCAAATAGCTCTTACTGTGTCGGTGCGGTCGGGTGCTCCGGGTGCAGCAGTCCCTGATAGGCCGCCTCCGCCGCCTCGGCCATATGTTGCACCGTGTAGCGTCCGCGGACGCCGCGGACGCCGGCGTCGGCCAGATCCTGGGCGCGCTGGCGATCGATCAGGAGATCGCGCAGCGCGCCGGCGAGCGCGGCGGCGTCGCCTGGCGGCACGAGCACGCCGCCGCCGGTGCGCTCGATCACTTCTCGAAACGCGCCATGATCGGGCTGGACGACAGGCACGCCGTTGGCCATCGCCTCGAGGAGGAAGAGTCCCTTCGGCTCGCGGTACACCGAGGGCACCGAGAGCACGTCGAACGACCGCAGCAAGGCGATCTTGCCGGCGCGGTCGGGCGCACCGGCGTAGCGGAAGTGATCGCCGAGGTCCCACTGGCGCATCTGTCGCTCGATGCCGGCGAGGTAGTCGCGATGTTCGTCGAGCAGGTACCCGCCGGCGACGAGTCGCGTCTCGGGCACGCCCGGCATCGCGCGCAGCTGGCGGTAGGCCTCGATCAGCAGATGCAGGCCCTTCTCGGGCGCGATCCGCGCGAAGAATCCGATCGTGTACGGCGGGGACGAGCGCGGCGGCCGCGGCGCGTGGCCGTCCATGGTGATGCCGAGCGGCACCGTGCGGATCCTGTCGGCGCGGATGCCGAGATAGCCGGTCATGAAGTCGCGGTAGTAGTCGCTCACCGCGATGTAGAGATCGACGTCGTCGATCGCGCGGCGGATGAGCGCGAGCGACTCGGACTTCCAGGGCTCCTGGAGATTCTCGAGAAATAGATCCTCGCCCTGAAGCGTGCAGGTCACCGGTATGCCGAGCGCGCGCTTGAGCGGCCGGGCCAGGCCGATCAGCAGCGTGAACGGGATGGTGACGGCGTCGAAGCGCGGCTCGTTCCGGAGCCAGCGCACCATCTTGTCGATCTCCTTGCGCTGGTGGCCGTCGGCGCCCTTGAGCATCGACACCGTCATCTCGCCGAGGACGCGCGGATCGACCTTGATCTGCCGCTTCGAGGCGAGCTTGAGGATCGGCGTCGAATCCCAGAGCCGGTCGAGCCAGGCGGGCGTGTGCCGGAAGAGCGGCACGTGCTGCTCGAGAAAGACGCTGACGCCGCCGAACAGCACGTGCGGCGAGCTGACGTTGGCCTCGTCGGTGGTCGTCGGCGTGTAGATCGGCGTCAGCATCACCTTGTGCCCGCGCGCCATCAACGCCGCCGCCAGCGCGTTGTCGCGCAGACAGCTGCCGCAGTACATCTCGGCGGCGCCGGCGGTGAGATAGAGAAGATTCATGTCAACTTGGAACGTCGAACTTAGAACTCAGAACTCAGAACTTGGGTTCTGGCTCTTTCGGTCGGTGGGCGCCGGCCGAAAAAAATGATGCGCCGGAGGCGCCACCGAAGTTTTCAGTTTTGAGTTCTGAGTTCTGAGTTTGCGCAAAGCTCTTGCCCCCATTCAGGCCAGCTGAAAGGCTCGCCGTCCGTAGATGTGTTCGAACAGATTGCCCTCGTGCGGCTGATCCCAGGCGATCTGGTTGGTCTTGATCGCGCCGAGGTTGAGCCGGCCGATCACATCGGACCCGAGCAGTCGATCGATCAGCGCCTGGTCCGACGTGAGTGCGGTGACCACGAGCGTCGAGCCCAGGCACGCGGGCAGTGTCGCGACGTCGTCCGACGACAGATCGACGACGGCGGCGTAGGGGAAGAGGAACTCGCGGTTGGCGAGCGGGTGGTCGGCGCTGGTGCAGTGCACGATCGTCGGCAGCAGGTAGGTGCTGCCGTCGCGTTCGACCAGGCGCGGGCCGGATCGAAAGCGCGCGCTCACGTCCTCGGCGCCGGGCTCGGCGAGGCCGGCGTCGATCTGCGCCGAGATCTGCCTGGCGACCGCGGGGTTGGCGAACGGCGCCAGCTCCGCGGCGGGATCGTCGGCGGCGCGCGGGACGATCGTCGCCAGCCGGGCCGCCAGCGCCTGCGCGATTTCACGGCCGTGTACGGGCGTCCACACGCCAGAGGCGTTGACGCACGAGCGGCCGCCGTTCTCCGCGATCGAGGCGGCGATGACGTCGAGGTGATCGCGCCAGCGTTGGGCGGCGGCGGCGTCGAGCAGCACCTTGCTGTAGCCGGGGCCGTGCAGCTCGACGCGCGGGTCGCCTTTGACCGATCCGATCGCGGCGAGATCGCCGAAGAACATGCTGCGCCCGGTGCGGCGGACGATTTCACCGGCGCCGGCGTGATCGCTCGGGTAGTAGCTGAACGCGTCGGCCGGCACGCCGGACTTGACCATCGCCTGAATCAGCCGGAACGGCGTCCACGGCTCGGCGCTGCCCGGACGGAGCACGAGCGGCGTCCGCAGCGCGATCGCCGGGACCCAGAGGCCGTGCACGCCCGGCGAGTTGCTCGGCAGCACGACGCCAAGCGCCTGTGTCTTCGGGTAGAAGCTGATGGCGTGGCCGTCGATCTCGCCGAAGCCGCGATCGAGGATCTCCGGCTCGACGCCGCGGGTGAGACCGGCGACGATCGCGGGCACGTTCGTCATCACCGACGCGATGCGCGTCATGTTGCGGCGCACCATCGCGAACGGCATGCCCGTGGTCGCCGAGACCTGCTCGACGTAGTCGTCGGGACGCTGCAGGTCGTCGCCGATCGGCAGCCGGTCGTGCAGGAACACGTCGGCGGCCGAGGCGATGATGCTCATCAGCTTCGACGTCGGCAGCGCAGCAAGCGCGGCTCGCATCGCGTCCTGCGCCAGCAGGTCGCGACGGATCAGACCGACGTTGGCTTGACTGATCTCGGCGAACGGCTGGCCGGTGGCGTGATGCGGGGCGCGGGCGACGTCGAGGCTGCGATACGTCCGGCCGCGGCGAAGGAGTGGAATGTGGAGCACGGCATAATTCTAACGGCTCGGGGCTCGAGCCCCGGCGGCTCGACGCCTGGCCCAAACCGCGAGTGCGCTGTCTGTGACAAACTGTGACGCCGAATCCGGCAGGCCGCGAGCCCCGAAGCCCGAGCCCCGAGCCCGCAGATGAACTCGACACGCATCCCCGACCTCGACGCCCACGTCCGCGACATCGTCCAGTGGCACTTCGATCCGGCCACCGGCACGCCGTTCTGGCTCGACTTCGCCAGGAAGCTCGACTGGGACCCGCGCACGGCGATCAAGACCTACGCGGATCTCGACCGCTTCGGGTTCTTCCAGGACGAATGGCTGCGCGGCGGGCCGGTTCGCCGATGGGTACCGAAGGCCTACGCCGACAAGCCGATCTACACGTTCGAGACCGGCGGGTCCACGGGTGTCCCGAAATCGCGCATCAACATCGAGGACTTCCGCATCGACTACGAGGCGTTCAGCGACACGCTGCCCGACGAGCACTTTCCGAAAGGCAGCGACTGGTTGATGGTCGGCCCGTCCGGACCGAGACGGCTGCGGCTCGCCGTCGAACACCTGGCGCAGCACCGCGGCGGCATCTGCTTCTGCGTCGATCTCGATCCGCGGTGGGTGATCAAGCTGATCAAGGCGCGGCAGATGGACCAGATGGAGGCCTACAAGCGCCACGTCATCGATCAGGCGCTGACGCTGCTCAAGGCGCATCCGAACATCAAGTGCATGTTCATCACGCCGAAGCTGCTCGAGGCGCTGGCCGAGAAGATCTCGCTCGAACGCGCCGGCATCACCGGCATCTTCTGCGGCGGCACCGAGATGACGCCGCAGTTTCATCGCTGGGCGCGAGAAGAAGTGCTCGAGGACGTGTTCTTCGCGCCGACCTACGGCAACACGCTGATGGGCCTGGCGACCCACAAACCGCCGGAGCCTGAAGACGACTTCGCCATCATTTACTATCCGCCGTCGCCGAGGGCGATGA
>DASTCC010000471.1:0-14044 GCA_035711465.1 Vicinamibacterales bacterium | reverse complement strand
CGTCGAGCAGATCATGCGGCAGATCCGCGCCCGGATCCGGGAGAAGCGCGGCGCCGACTACACCGAGACCGAGCTCCAGCAGCTGGCGTCGGTGAAGCTCGAGAAGTTTCTCGATCCGCGCGGCATCCGCTCCGATCTGGTCGCGCAGTTCCGCAAGCACCGCGTCATCGGCGCCGCGCCGCCGAACTACGTCTTCGAAGACACCACGCTCTACGAGACCCACCGCGGCCCGCTGCGAACCGTCCGCCGCCTGCTCCGGCCCCTGCTGAAGCTGTTCTTCAATCCCGACAAGATCTCGGACGCGCTTCACATCCAGGCCAAGGTCAACACCGACTACCAGCAGCGCCTCCGTCAGCGCGAGGAAATGGATCCGCTCTTCTACGAGGTCATCCACAACCTCGTCGTCGAGGTGACGCGGCTCGGGATCGAGAATCACAACCTGAAGATGCGCGTCGAGTCGCTGTCGAGCCGGATGGACTTCGACGAACGGCGCGCGCGGTCGCTCGAGAGCGTCGTGCAGTACAAACAGCCGCAGCAGCAGCGGCCGCCGCGGCAGCAGCCGCAGCAACAGCAGCACGCGCAGGCGCAGCCGCATCAGGCGCCGGTCGCCCACGCGCCGCAAGGCAACGCTGACGACGGCGACGACGAGACGAACGATCGCGGGCGGGCGGAAGGTGGACAAGGCGGTGACAGCGAGCGCCGCCGACGACGCCGGCGCCGCCGCCGGCGTCCGGGCCAGACGATGGGCGATCGGCAGGGGACGCACGACGCGCCGCCGGGCGCGACCGAGACGTCTGCCGCCGAAGCCGGGCTTGGCGCGGTCCGTGAAGAAGGATCGCCCGCGCCGGGCGCGCCGCCGGTCGCGGCGCCCGATCCGGTGCCGTCAGCGCCCGGCCTGACGCCGCCGTCGCTGCCCGATGATCGCGGAGCGTCCAATCAGTGAAGCTGGCGGTCGTGGTCCAGCGCTACGGCGCGGACATCAGCGGCGGCGCCGAGCTTCACGCCCGCTACATCGCCGAACGCCTCGCGCGCCATGCGACCGTCGAAGTGCTGACCACGTGCGCGCGCGACTACATCACGTGGAAGAACGAGCTGCCGGCCGGCGAGGAGACGATCAACGGCGTCAAGGTCCGGCGGTTCCCGGTGACGCGCCCGCGTGATCCGAAGGAGTTCGGCCGGCTGTCGTCGATCGTCTTCGATCGCCAGCATTCGTACGCCGACGAGCTGAAGTGGCTCGATGCCGAGGGGCCGACCAGCCGCGAGCTCGTCCGCCATCTCGACCGCGTGAAGAACGACTTCGACTTCTTCGTCTTCTTCAGCTACCGCTATTACCACGCCTGGCACGGCGCCAACGCGGTCCCCGGCAAGGCGGTGCTGGTGCCGACGGCCGAGCGTGACGCCGCCGCCGGCCTCACGATCTTCGGCCCGTTGTTTCGGAGCGCGCGCGCGCTGATGTTCAATTCCTACGAAGAGCGGGCGCTGATCCAGCACCTCAGCCAGCGCACCGGTCCCGGCGTCGTCGTCGGCGTCGGGTCCGATGTGCCGGCGCGCACCGAGCCGCAGCGGTTCCGCAAGAAGTTCAACCAGCGGCGTCCGTTTGCGATCTACATCGGCCGGATCGACGAGAACAAGGGCTGCGCCGAGCTGTTCGATTACTTCGATCGCTACGCGGTGATGTACCCGCACGGGCTCGATCTCATCCTGATCGGGTCGAAGCACCTCGAGATTCCGAAACACGCGCGGATCCGTCACCTCGGCTTTCTCGACGATCAGGACAAATTCGACGGCCTCGCGGCCGCGGATCTGCTGATCATGCCGTCGAAATACGAGAGCCTGTCGATGGTGGCGCTCGAGGCCTGGGCACTTGGCAAGCCGGTGCTTGCCAACGGCACCTGCGACGTGCTGCGCGGTCAGGTGGTGCGCAGCAACGCCGGCCTCTATTACGAGAACTTCGAGGAGTTCGCCGAAGCGCTCTACGCCCTCGAGGCCACCGGTCCGCTCGGCGCGATCCTGGGTCAGCACGGCCGCGAGTTCTTCCGCCGCAATTACGCGTGGCCGGTGATCGAGCGGAAGTACCTCGAGATGTTCGAGCGCCTGCGGAAGGATCCGTCCGCGCCGGCGGCCGAGCCGCTGCCGGGCTGGCTGGCGCGCCGGAAGAAGACGCTGCCGCCAGCCGCCGGCGTCGTCGGCCGCGCGCCGTCGGGCCCGGTGGTGAAGTGAGATGACGGCGACCGGGCAGCGGCGCGTCCATCAGATTCTGGCGACGCTCGGCTACGGCGACGCGATCGGCCACGAAGTGCTCGGCATCCGCCGCGCCCTCCGCGGCGCCGGCTTCGCGTCGGAGATCGTCGTCGAGGCCGCCGATCCGCGGCTCGAAGACGAGACCATCGACTACCGCGATTTCGTCGAGGACGCCCGCGCCGACGATCTCCTGATCCACCACTTCTCGCTCGGATCGCGCGCCTCGCGCACGGCGTTCGCGCTGCCGTGCCGGATGATTCTCATCTACCACAACATCACGCCGCCCGAATTCTTCCTCGGCGTACACGAGCAGCTGGTGCGCCAGTGCTACCACGGCCGGCGCGAGCTGCTCGGCTACCGCACGCGCTGCGATCTCGCGCTCGGCGACTCGGAGTTCAATCGCCAGGAGCTCGAGGCCGCCGGCTTTTCGCCGACCGAGGTACTCCCCGTCGTGCCCGACTTCTCGCATCTCGACGTCCAGCCCGACGTCCGGCCGCTGCGGGAGTACGACGACGACCGCACCAACATTCTCTTCGTTGGCCGGGTCGTCCCGAACAAGCGGCCCGACAACGTCATCCGCTATTTCGCCGCCTACAAGGCGCTCTACGACCCGCGGGCGCGGCTGCTGCTCGCCGGTTCGTACGGCGGCTTCGACGACTACGTCGCCGAGCTGCACGCGCTCGTCGCCGCGCTGGGCGTTCAGGACGTGCACATCCTGGGTCAGGTCACCAACGAGGAGCTGACGGCGCTCTACGACGTCGCCGATCTGTTTCTCTGCGCCAGCGAGCACGAGGGGTTCTGCGTGCCGCTGATGGAGTGTTTCTACAAGCGCGTCCCCGTCGTCGCCTTTGCCGCGACCGCGGTGCCGGCGACGATGGACGGCGGCGGCGTGCTGTTCGACACGCGCGATCCGCGTCAGGTCGCGTCGATCATGAACGCGGTGATCGCCGATCGCGAGCTCGAATCGCGGATTCTCGCCGCCCAGGACGCGGCGCTCGACCGGCTGCTGGCGCTCGACTTCGACGGCACGGTGGTGCGGTTCGTCGAACAGGCGCTATCGACGCCGCGGCGGCCGGTGCCCGCGGTCGCCGGCGATTTCTGGCGGCAGTTCCGGCTCGCCGAGGAGCTCGAAGCGCTGCGGCAGATCCGGCCGGCGGCGTTTCGCGCCCTGCCGCCCGCGCCCGAAGACGCCGCGGCGATCGCCGATCTGGATCACCGCGGATGATCATCAACCAGTGGCTCGCGGCGGCGCACCGCGGCGACGCGATCGGCGACAACGCGCGGATGCTGCGCGACGCATTTCGCGACGCGGGCCACATCTCCGAGATCTACGCGCTGACGATCGACACCGATCTCGCCAGCGACATTCGCCCGTGGAGCGATGCCGCTGCCGGCGACGGCGACGTGACCATCTTCCACTTCGCGCTGCCCTCGCCGATGACCAGAGCCTTCGGCGCGCTGCCGGGCGCGCGCGTGCTGCACTATCACAACGTCACCCCGGCGCATTTCTTCGCGCCGTACGACCCGGCGGGCGCACGGCTGTCGATCCTCGCGCGCGAGGAGCTCGCGACGCTCGCCGATCGCACCGATCTGGCGCTTGGCGTCTCGGAGTTCAATCGCACCGAGCTCGAGGCGCTCGGCTTCCCGCGCACCGGAGTGCTTCCGATCCTGGTCAACACGGAACGGCTGACGCAGGCGCGGCCGGTGCCGGCGCTCGAGAAGTTGCTCAGCGACGGCCTCGCCAACGTGCTCTTCGTCGGGCGGATAGCGCCGAACAAGAAGATCGAGGATCACATTCGCCTGGCCGAGCAGTACAAGCGCTACGTCGACGCCTACTACCGCTTCATCTTCGTCGGTCGCTACGACCCGCGATCGCGCTACTTCGCGACGATTCGCGCGCTCGTCGCCGAATACCGGATGCTGTCGGATCGGTTCTGGTTCGTCGGCGGCGTGCCGGACGACGAACTGGCGGCCTACTATCGTCACGCCCACGCCTACGTGTCGCTGAGCGAGCACGAAGGTTTCTGCGTCCCGCTGGTCGAATCGATGGCGATGGACGTCCCGGTGCTCGCCTATGCGGCCGGCGCCGTCCCGGAAACGCTTGGCGGCGCGGGCCTGACGTTCGCGCCCAAGGACCTCGAGCAGGCCGCGGAGCTGCTCGGGACGCTGGTTTACGATCAATCTGTCCGAGACGCCGTCCTCGCCGGTCAACGGCGGCGGTTGTCCGACTTTTCGCGCGACCGCCTGGCGCCCCGGCTCCAGGCCCTGGTCGACGCGGTGGCCTGATACATGAAGCTCGCGTTCGTCGTCCAACGCTACGGCACGGAGATCCTCGGCGGATCCGAGTATCACTGCCGGCTCATCGCCGAACGGCTGGCGCATCGGCATCAGGTCGACGTGCTGACGACCTGCGCGCGCGATTACATCACCTGGGAGAACGCCTACCCGGAAGGGGTGGACCGCGTTCGCGGCGTGACCGTGCGGCGCTTCGCCAACGCAAAGACGCGGGACATCGCCGCGTTCAACCGGACGTCGGACTGGATCTTCACCCACGCGCACACGCGCCACGACGAGATGGAGTGGCTCAAGCAGCAGGGGCCGTGGTCGCCGGCGTTGATCGAGTTCATCGAGCGGCATCACCAGAACTACGACGCGCTGATCTTCTTCACCTATCTCTACGCGCCGACGGTGCTCGGACTGAAGATCGCGCCGTGGAAGAGCCTGCTGGTGCCGACCGCGCACGACGAACCGGCGATCCGGCTCGGCATCTACGAAGACGTCTTCTCGAGCGCGGCCGGCATCGTCTGGAACACCGAGAGCGAGAAGCGCTTCGTCAGCAGCACGTTCCGGCTGCGCGCGCTCGTCGAGGACGTAGTCGGCTGCGGCGTCGACATGCCCGAGGGCGAAGCCGGCGGCGAGACGATCGTCCCGTACACCGCGCCAGGGATGGGACGCGAGCCGCTCGCTCCGCACATCGAGGGCCCGGCGAACGCGTTCAGGCGCCGCCACAAGATGCACGATCCGTTCGCGCTCTACGGCGGCCGCATCGATCCGGGCAAGGGCTGCGAGGAGCTGCTCGAGTACTTTCAGACCTACGTGAAGGAAGGCGGCGACGCCACGCTGATGCTGATGGGGGTCAAGCTGATGCCGCTGCCGGAGGATCCGCACGTCCGCTTTGCCGGCACGCTGCCCGACGAGGAGCGGCTCCATGCGCTCGAGGCGGCGACCGTGGTCGTCGTGCCGTCACCGCACGAGAGCCTGTCGCTGCTCGCGCTCGAAGCTTTTGCGGTCGGCACGCCGATCCTCGCCAACGCGCGATCCGAAGTGCTCGTCGATCACTGCCTGAAGAGCAACGCCGGGCTCTTCTACGAAGATCGCTGGGAGTTCTGCGAAGCGCTGCGTCTGCTGATGAAGGACCGCGATCTCCGGCAGGCGATGGGCCGCAACGGCCAGGCCTACGTCAACCGTCATTACCGCTGGGGCACGATCCTGTCCAAGTACGAGCGCATGCTGACGCGGCTCAGCGCCGGCAGCGGCCGCGATCAGCCTCGCCAGGAACGCCCGGAGAGCGCCGACGCGCTCCGCATCCGCCATCAGGAGCAGCGCCCGAGATCGGACGCCTCGCGTCCGCAACAGCGGCGCGCGGATCAGTCACGCGATCGCCGTCCCGATCGCGGCCGGCGGCGGCCGGATCGATCGAGACGTCCGCCGGGCGGTCAGTAGCCCGGCGATTCGAGTATTCTCTTCGCCAGTTCCCCCGCAGCGAGGTGCTTGGCGCGTGAGGATCCTGCTCGTCTCACCGAAGGGACCGCTCTATCGTCATCGCGGCGGCATTTTTCGCCGCTCGCTCCGTTACGCGCCGCTCACGCTCACCACGCTCGCGTCGCTCGTGCCGCCCGATCTCGACGCGTCGGTGACGATCGTCGACGAGGGCATCGGCGATCTCGACCTGGCGGCCGAGGCCGACCTCGTTGGTCTCACCGTGATCACGGGATCTGCGGTCCGGTCGTACGACATTGCCGCGCGGTTCCGCAGCCGCGGCATCCCGGTGGTGCTCGGCGGCCCGCACGTGACGCTCGTGCCCGACGACGCCCAGCCTCATGCGGATGCCATCGTCGTCGGCTACGCGGAAGACGCGTGGCCCGAGCTGCTCCGCGACCTCGCCGCCGGTCGCATGAAGCGCCGCTACGATCAACAGCCCGGCGTGTCACTCGCCGGACGCCCGTTTCCGCGGCGCGATCTGCTGCCGGCGCGTGCGTTCCTCACCACCAACGTCTTCGAAGCGACGCGCGCCTGCATCCACAACTGCGAGTTCTGCGTCGTCCCATCGGCCTGGGGCCGCAAGCCGCTGCAGAAGCCGGTGGAGGAGGTCGTCGCCGACATCCGCCAGCATGGCGCGCGCAAGCTGATCTTCGTCGACCTGAATCTGATCGCCGATCGCGCCTACGCGGCCTCGCTATTCGACGCACTCGCACGCCTCGACGTGCAGTGGTACGGGCTGTCGACGGTCCTCATCGCCGACGATCCGGAGCTGCTCCGCCTGGCCCAGCGAAGCGGATGCAACGGCCTGCTCATCGGCTTCGAGTCGATTCAGGCGTCGAACCTGCGCCGATCGAGCAAGGGGTTCAACAAGCCCGGCGAATATGCGGCCGTCGTCAGGACGCTGCATGCGCACGGCATCGCGGTGTACGGCTGCTTCGTCTTCGGCATGGACGACGACACGGTCGAGGCGTTTCGGACGACGGCGGAATTCGCGGTCGACGCCGGCGTCGACCTGCCCCGGTTCGCGATTCAGACGCCGTTTCCCGGCACGCCGCTGTTCGATCGGCTCGAGCGTGAAGGCCGGATCCTGACGCGCAACTGGGAGCTCTACGACGGGCAGCACGTCGTCTTTCAGCCGGCGCACATGACGCCGGCTGAGCTCCAGGCCGGCACCGAGCGGGCCTGGCGGCACGCCTACTCGCTGCCGTCGATCGCGAGACGGCTCCGCCAGTCGCCGGCGTCGCTGCCGGTCGCGCTGGCGGCCAACCTCGGCTATCGCCACTACGCGCACAACCTGCACAAGTTCTACACCTGCGACTGGCCGATTGGCGCGGCGCCGGCGCGGCCGCGCGTGCCCGCACAGCCCGGCGCGATTTCCTGATCGGCGGCCGATGCGACTGACGCTGATACATCCGTGCATCGGCCGGCGGACCGGCGAGCGCTACATCCGCTCCTGGCAGATGGAGCCGCTGCCGCCGGCGACGATTGCCGGCCTGACGCCGCGCGACGTGGAGATCCGCTTCTACGACGACCGTCTCGAGACGATTCCGTTCGACGAGGCGACGGATCTGGTCGCGCTGAGCGTCGAGACCTACACCGCTCGACGGAGCTACCAGATCGCGACCGAGTACCGCCGTCGTGGCGTGCCCGTCGTCATGGGCGGCTTTCACCCGACGCTCTGCCCTGACGAGGCCGCGGAATACGCCGAGGCCGTCGTCGCCGGCGAGGCCGAACGCGTGTGGGCGACCGTGATTGACGACGCCCGGCACGGGACCCTGAAGAAGATGTATCGCGGCGAAGGCCGGCCGCCGCTCGCGGGTCTGAAACCCGATCGGCGCATCTTCCAGGGCAAGCGTTACCTTCCCATCGGCCTCGTCGAATCGGGGCGCGGCTGTCACTTCAAGTGCGACTTCTGCGCCGTGCAGACCGTCTTCAGGCAATCGCAGATCCGCAGGCCGATCGACGACGTGCTCCGGGAGATCGCCGAGATTCGCGACCGGGCGCGGCTGTTCTTCTTCGTCGACGACAACATCACCTCGAATCCGGCGCAGGTGAAGGAGTTTCTGCGCGCGCTGGCGCCGCTCGGGATCCGCTGGGTCACCCAGGCGAGCATCAACGCGGCGCACGACGAAGAGTTCCTCGAGTTGCTCGTGCGCAGCGGCTGTCAGGGCGTCCTGATTGGATTCGAGAGTCTCGACCCGCAGGCGCTGGCGGCGATGAACAAGAGCTTCAACGGCATGAAGGGCGGCTACGAAGTCGCGCTCGCCAACCTCCGGCGCCACAAGATCCGCCTCTACGCGACGTTCATCTTCGGTTACGACACCGACACGAGCGAGAGCTTCAGACGCGCCGTCGACTTCGCCTGCACGCACAAGTTCTACATCGCCGCGTTCAACCATCTGACGCCCTTTCCCGGCACGCCGCTGTACCGCCGCCTCGACGACGAGCGGCGGCTGCTGTTCGAGCGCTGGTGGCTGGACGAGCGCTACCGCTACAACATGATCCCGTTCCAGCCGGCGCGGATGGATCCGCTCTCGTTGCAGCGCGCGTGCCTGGCGGCCAGGCGCGAGTTCTACGCCTGGTCGAGCATCGCGTCGCGCGCCCTGGACCCCGTCAACCGGTCCGACTGGTTCATGTTCAGGAACTTCTTTCCGATCAACGGCATGTTGCGGGCGGACACGAATCAGCGCGACGGATACCCGCTCGGAGATGAGGCATGGCAGGGCTCGCTGCTGCGCGCGAACTGACGGTGGCGCGGCGGCGCGCCGGCAGCCGATTCGATCTGGCGCTCGCCACAGCCGCCGACGATGCCGACGCCCGTGCGCTCCTGCGGACCAGTCCCTTCGACGGCGCGATCCGGATCACGCTCGAGCGTGAACCATCCGCGCTCGCGGCCGGATCGATCGAGGGCGACAGCCATCAGCTGATCGTGGCGCGCGAACGCGCAAGCGGCGATCTGGTCGCGGTCGGCGCCCGTTCGACGCGGACGGTCACGGTCAATGGCGAGCCGTGCCGCATCGGTCATCTCGGCACGCTCCGCATCGTGCCCAGGTTTCGCCGCCATCGCGACCTCCTCGACGCCGGATTTGCATTCTGCCGGCGCCTGCACGACCTCGATCCGGTTCCCTTTTACGCCGCCAGCGTCGTCTCGGACAACACGCGGGCGATGCGGCTGCTCGGCGCGATGCCCTATGCCTCCGCGCCGGCGTTCAAGCCGCTCGGGCCGCTGACGACGCTGATCCTGCGCGCGAAGTCGGCGGCGAAAGCGCCGCGGCCCGCCGGTTTCGAGTGGCGCCGCGGCACTGAGGCGATGCTGCCCGACATCGCCGCCTGTCTGCAGCGGCACGCCCGCCGGTTTCAGCTGGCGCCGTGGTGGACGGCCGACGACCTGCGATCGCCGCGGAGAACGCGCGGTCTCGCTTCAGACCATTTCGTCGTCGCCTGCAAAGCGGGACGCGTCGTGGGCTGCGCAGCGCTCTGGGATCAGCGCGCTTTCAAGCAGGCGGTGGTGCACGGCTACTCGCCCGCCATCGCCCGATGGCGCCGGGCGATCAACATCGCCGCGCCGCTCACGGGTACGCCGATCCTGCCCGATGCCGGCCGGCGCCTCGAATCCGCGTTCGTCTCGCATCTGGCCGTCGACGACGACCGCACCGAGGTCTATGCGGGCCTGATCGGCGAAATCGCGCGGATGGCGCCGGCCGATCTCGACGCGCTCGTCATCGGCCTGTCCCCGGCGGCGCCGGCGACTGCCAGCCTGGCGCGACAGTTCCGGCCGCGCCGCTACGAGTCCACGATCCTGCTCGCCGCCTGGGCCGATGGCGACGCGCCGCGTCGGCGCGTCGACGCACGACCGCTGCAGCCGGAGGTCGCGATTCTGTGATGGCGACGCGTCCGGTCGAAATCGTGCCGGCCGCCGCGTTGCGCGGACGCATCGTCCCACTCGAGATCCTGTCGGGTGAAGAACGTGACGCGATGTTCGGCCTGCTCGGCGCGCACTTCTCCGGAGTCGCGCGAGCAGTGTTCGAGCGCGATCTCGACGAGAAGTCGTGCGCGCTGCTCCTCGAGGACGCCGCCGGCGCCCTGCGCGGATTCTCGACGATGCTGGCGTTCGAGGCCGAGGTCGAGGGCCGCGTCGTCTCGGCCATCTACTCGGGCGACACCATCGTCGAGCGTGGCTGGTGGCGGAGCCCGGCGCTGGCGACGACGTGGCTTCAGGCAGTGTGGCGGCTCGCGCCGGCGCAGGCGGACGCCGAGGTCTACTGGCTGCTGCTCACCTCCGGCTATCGCACCTACCGGTTTCTGCCGGTGTTCTTCCGCGACTTCTACCCGCGCTTCGATGCGGCGACGCCTGCGCCGACGCAGCGGCTGCTCGACGGACTGGCGGCGGCACGATTTGGATCACGTTTCGCTCGTGACGCCGGTGTCGTCCGCTTCGAGCATCCGCAGGTGCTGACGCCGGAGCTTCGCGAAGTGCCGGACGGGCGGCGCGGCGATCCGCACGTGTCGTTCTTTCTCGAGCGCAACCCCGGACACATCCGCGGTGACGAGCTCGCGTGCCTGACCCGCATCGCGCGCGGGAATCTGACGGCCGCCGGCGAGCGAATCGCGCGCCTTGCTGCCCGTGACTGACTCGCACGCGGACGCCGCCGCCGCCAACCGCGCCTGGGCCGTCGCGGCCGCACCGATGCGGCGTCAGCTCGAGCGTGCGCTCGCAGACCCGGAATCGGCGCAACGCGAGCGGCTGCTCGGGTATGTCCGGCGTAACGCCGCGACCGACTACGGCCGCCGCCACGACTTCCAGTCGATTCGCGACGTCGAGACCTTCCAGTCGCGGGTGCCGATCGTGCGCTACGAAGACTTGATCGAGGACATCAATCGGATCGGCGCCGGCCAGCCGGACGTGTTCACCGCGGCTCGCGTTCTCCGCCTGGTGCCGACCGGCGGATCGACCGGCGGCGCGAAGCTGCTGCCGTTCACCGCCGGGCTCGGCTCGGAGATCGCAGGCGCCGTCGACGCGTGGATGTCAGACATCTACGAGCATCATCCGGGCGTCCTCGACGGCCGCGCCTACTGGTCGATCACGCCGCCGGCCGCATTCCGGCTGCCGCCGCGGACCCGGATCCCAGTCGGCTTCGGCGACGACGGCGCCTATCTGGGCGCCGAACGCCGTACTCTCGCCGCGCGCGTGATGGCGGTGCCAGCCGGCGTCGCTGCGCTCGGCGACGCCGACGCGTGCCGTTATGCGACGCTCGCGTTCCTGATGCGCGCGCCTGATCTGCGGCTCGTGTCGGTGTGGCATCCGTCCTTCTTTGCGGGTCTGCTCGATCTGATGATCGAGCACTTCGATCGGCTCACCGACGACATCGCGACTGGCTGGCTGCGGCCGCCCCGCGGCCACGACGACGCTTCGGTCGCTGCGCTCCAGGCGCTGTTCACACCGGATCGCGCGCGCGCCGACGCACTGCGCCGCAGCGGCCCATCGCCGATGCACGTCTGGCCGACGCTTGCGCTGGTGAGCTGCTGGGCCGACGGCGCGTCGGCTGGCGCTGCAGCCGCCCTTGGCCGGCGCCTGCCGGGTGTGTTCGTTCAGCCGAAAGGCCTGATGGCGACCGAAGGCGTCGTCTCGATCCCGGTTGCCGGACGCCATCCGTTGGCGGTGCTGTCGCACGTCTTCGAGTTCGCTGACGACGACGGACGACTCCATCTCGCACACGAGCTGCGGCACGGCAAGCGATACCGAGTCATCGTCACGACCGGCGCCGGCCTGTACCGCTACGACCTTGGCGACCGCGTCGAAGTCGCTGGCTTCGTCGAGTCGACACCATCGGTACGGTTCGTCGGTCGCGGTTCGACCGTCTCCGATCTCTTCGGCGAGAAGCTGACGGACGAGTTCGTCGCCGGCATCATCGCCGGCGTCTTCCGCGGCGTCGCACCGCCGGCGTTCGCGATGCTGGCGCCGGAACGCGACGCCGACGGCGCCCGCTACGTGCTGTTCGTCGAGCCGGATCACCCGGACGACACGCCGACCGCCGCGGCACTCGAGAAGGCATTGCGCGGCAACCCGCACTACGCGTGGTGCGTGGACCTCGGCCAGCTGAAACCCGCGCGCGTCGTCAGGACTCCGCGCGGCAGCGAGCGTCGCTACGTCGACGCGTGTGTCGCGAATGGACAGCGGCTGGGCGACGTGAAGGCGGTCGCGCTTCACGCGGACACGGGATGGACCCGGATACTGACAAGAGATCCGTCAACTTAGAACTTAGTTCCAAGTTGCCAGGTGTCTTGACGGGTCAATCTCCCGAGACCTCCCCGATCTCCTCGAACGCCTCCGCCTCGTCGGCGCCGGCGCCGGTGCGTTTGCGGCGCGGCAGGATCTCGTAGCGCTTGATCATCTCGTTCAGCGTCGTCGGCTTGATGTGCAGGAGCTCCGCCGCCTTCTTCTGCACGCCGCCGGCCGCGTCGAGCGCGGCCTCGATATAGCGGCGCTCGTGGCCGATGATCACCTCGCGGAAGTGGATGCCCTCGGCCGGGATGCGGACGTCGGGGACGTCGAAGCTCGAGTTGGCGCTGACGTGATCGGGAATGAGATCGACGCCGATCTCGCGCTCGCCGCAGAGCACGACGGCGCGCTCGATGACGTTCTCGAGCTCGCGGACGTTGCCGGGCCAATCGTAGGCGCCGAGTCGGTCCATCGCCGCGGGAGTGAGGATCAGGCCGGGCTTATGGCTCTCCTCGCCGTACTTGTCGAGGAAGTGCTGCACCAGGAGCGGGATGTCCTCCTTGCGTTCGCGCAGCGACGGCAGCTGGATGGTGATGACGTTCAGGCGGTAGAACAGATCCTCGCGGAAGCTGCCCGCCTTCATCATGTCGCGCAGGTCGACGTTGGTCGCGGCGATGATGCGGACGTCGACCTTCAACGTCTCGGTGCCGCCGAGCCGCATGAACTCGCGCTCCTGGATGACGCGCAGCAGCTTGGCCTGGGTGTCGAGCGGGACGTTGCCGATTTCGTCGAAGAAGATCGTGCCCTTGTCGGCGAGCTCGAACAGACCCTTCTTCGGATAGACGGCGCCGGTGAACGCGCCCTTGACGTGGCCGAAGAGGTTCGACTCGAGCAGATCCGGCGGCAGGTTGCCGGAGTTCACGGTGATGAACGGCCGATCCGAACGCGCCGATCGCCGATGGAACGCGCGCGCGACCAGCTCTTTGCCGGTGCCGCTCTCGCCCTGGATCAGCACCGTCGCGCGGCTCGGCGCCGCGCGCGAGATCATGTCGTAGACGGCCTTCATCTTGCCGCTCCCGCCGATGATCTCGTCGAAGCGGTGCGCGCCGGACCGCAGCTGATCGCGCAGGTCGCGGTTCTCGCGCACCAGGCGCCGGCGATCGATGGCGTTGCGGATCACCACCAGCACTTCGTCGTTCTTGAACGGCTTCGGGAAGTAATGGAAGGCGCCCTGCTTGGTCGCGGCGATGGCGCTTTCGATCGTGCCGTAGGCCGTGATCATCACCACCGGCAGGCCGTCGTCCATCCGCCGGATCTCTTCGAGCACGTCGAGCCCGTTGCGATCCGGCAGCATCAGGTCGAGCAGGACGACGTCGAACTGGCGATCGCCGAGCTGGGCGATGCCCTGCTGCGCCGTGGGCGCGGTCACGACGTCGAAACCCTCGACCACGAGCAGCGCTTCGAGCGCCTCGCGGATGATCTCTTCGTCGTCGATGATGAGAACCGAAGCCTGGGGATTTGCCATCTGGGTCCTGGGTCCTGTGTGCTGGACGCGCCGGTTCCTATCGCGCCGCCGCGCCGGCCGATCCGGCTTCGGCGAGCGGCAGCGACAGCCTGAAGCGCGTGCCTTCGCCAGCTTCGCTCTCGCAGATCAGCGTGCCGCCATGTTCCTGGACGATGCCGTAGGTCACCGACAGCCCGAGGCCCGTGCCGCGGCCCTCCGGCTTGGTGGTGAAGAACGGGTCATAGATGCGGGTGAGATGCTCCTGCGGAATGCCGACGCCGGTATCGCCGACCTCGACGAAGACCTCGCCGTCGTGC
>DASTCC010000470.1:0-13609 GCA_035711465.1 Vicinamibacterales bacterium | reverse complement strand
CGAGTCCAGGGGGCCAGTCCCGCTTGCGCGAACGGGACAGGCCCCTGAGTAGCGGCCGCTCGCGCGGTCGCTACTCCGCCGCCATGAACGGGTACTTGTAGTCGGTCGGCGGCGCCAGATTTTCCTTGATCGTGCGCGTGTTCACCCACCGCAGCAGGTTGAGCTTGGAGCCGGCCTTGTCGTTCGTGCCCGAGGCGCGGGCGCCGCCGAACGGCTGCTGGCCGACGACGGCGCCGGTCGGCTTGTCGTTGATGTAGAAGTTGCCGGCAGCGTTGACGAGTGCGCTCGTCGCTTCACGCACGGCCTGGCGCTCGTTGGCGAAGATCGCGCCGGTCAGGGCGTACGGCGACGTGCGATCCACCAGCTTCAGCGTGTCCTTCCACCTCGCATCGTCGTAGACGTGCACGGTGACGACCGGCCCGAAGATCTCCTCGCACATCAGCCGGTGCGCCGGATCGGTGGCGTGGACGAGCGTCGGCTCGATGAAATAGCCCTTCGTGTCGTCGAAGCCGCCACCCTGGATGACCTTCGCGCCCTTCTTGGCGGCGCCGATGTACTCGCTGATCTTGTCGAAGGCCTTCTTGTCGATGACGGCGCTGACGAAGTTGCGGAAGTCGCGCACGTCGCCCATCTTGATCTCTTTCATCATCGCGACGGCCCGATCGCGGGTCTCGTTCCAGATCGACTTCGGAACGTAGACGCGGCTGGCGGCCGAGCACTTCTGGCCCTGGTACTCGAACCCGCCGCGGACGATGGCGACCGCGAGCGCGGCGACGTCGGCCGACGGATGCGCGACGATGAAGTCCTTGCCGCCGGTCTCGCCGACCAGCCGCGGATACGACTTGTACTTCGCGATGTTCTGCCCGACGGTCTTCCACATGTTCTGGAACACCTCGGTGCTGCCGGTGAAGTGGATGCCGGCGAGATCGGGCGAGTCCAGCAGCGCGTCGGTGATCATGCCGGCGCTTCCCGGCAGGAAGTTGATCACGCCCGGCGGCATGCCCGCGGCCTCGAGCACGCGCATCACGTAATAGGCCGAGAGCATCGCGCTCGACGCCGGCTTCCAGATCGAGACGCCGCCCATCAGCGCCGGCGCCGTCGACAGGTTGCCGCCGATCGCGGTGAAGTTGAACGGCGAGACCGCGTAGACGAAGCCCTCGAGCGGACGGTACTCGAGCTGGTTCCAGACGCCGACGCTGTTGATCGGCTGGTCGTTCAGGATCTCGCGCGAGTAGGCGACGTTGAAGCGCCAGAAGTCGATCAGCTCGCAGGCGGCGTCGATCTCTGTCTGGAACGCCGTCTTCGCCTGTCCGAGCATCGTCGCCGCGTTGACGGTGTCGCGCCACGAGGTCGAGAGCAGCTCGGCGGCGCGGAGCAGCACGGCGGCGCGATCCTCCCAGGGCCACGACGCCCATTCCCGGCGCGCGGCGAGCGACGCCCTGATCGCCATCTGCACGTGCTTGGGCTCGGCCTGATGCCAGTCGGCGAGCACGTGCTTGTGGTTGAACGGCATCACCGACTGCGCGGTCTTGCCGGTCCGGATCTCCTTGCCGCCGATGATCAGCGGAATCTCGACACGCTCCTTCGACATCGACGCGAGACGCGCCTTGAGCGCAGCGCGGTCGGGCGATCCCGGCGCGTACGAGCGAATCGGTTCGTTGATCGGCAGCGGGACGTTCCGGACGGCGTTCTGCGCGGCAACTTCAGCCATGGGCCCTCTCAAAGTGATTTCAAACCTTCTTATTTTAGACACAACCGCGTCCAGCCGGCGGGCCCGTGATCCGGACCGCCGGCTGGACCGAAGATCTTTCGGTGCGAGGCTACTGCGCGATGCGCTCGGCGAAGGTAATCAGGTAGCCGTCGGGATCCGTGACGCCGAATTCGCGCATGCCGTACCACTGATCCTTGAGCGGCATCGCCACACGCGCCTTGTCGCGCACCTCCGACCAGTAGGCGTCGATGCCTTCCATCGTGATGAACATCGACACGCCGGACTTGCCGACGACCACGGCCGGCGCGTCGATCTCGTGCGCGACGGTCTTGGCGTCGTTCAGGAACACCGGCACGCCATCGCGCTCCAGCCAGACGAAGACGTACGGGCCCTGCTCCTCGGGCACGGTGCGCACGACCTTGAAGCCGAGCACGTCGCGATAGAACGTCGTCGAGCGGGTGATGTCGTGGGTGATCAGATTCGGAGTCAGACCGGTGAGTTTCATGACACTCCTGTCCGCGGCATGCCGGTTCCCGGGAATTTCGGAAGAGTTCGACACCCGCATCGGGGCTCGCCACTCCTCCATCCGTGGCGCCGGCGAGGGAATCGGCACCATAGGTAGGGCCTCTGATTGAGTCCGGCGAGGCCCGCGAGGGACGGCCAAGCATACTTCAGGTGCGCTTCGCAGGCGGGGCTACTTCGACGGATCCCCGCGCAGCGTCAGCGTGCCAGTGACGGCACGCCCGCCGACGGTGAGCGTCAGGCGATAGTCGCCGACGCCGGCCGCAAACGTGCCGGCGCTGCGGTCGAGCATGCCGGCGGGACCGAGTCGGCCGTCCCAGCGATAACGCGTGATGCCGGGCCGTGCCGGGACGGCGAGCAGACGCTCGTCGCCGGTGGGCGACGTGATCGCGAGCGTCCCGAGACCGGAGACGCCCCACCCCATCGCGAACGTGATGATCGGCGCCGTCTGCAGCCTCGGTCCATCGCGCGCGATGAGTGGCAGCGGCATGATCGAGGGCGGATTCTGGCCCGCATACGTGCTCGCGTCTTCGGGCCCGGCGCGGCTTCGACCCATCCACAGGGTCGCGGTGCGCTGGACGAAGAGCGTCGCCGTGTTCGTGGCCATCTCGGGCCTCCAGGCCTCGAGCGCGCTGACGTCGTCGATGATGTAGAGCCCGCGGCCGGCCGTCGCGGCGATGAGATCGCGTTCGCGCGGATGAATGACGAGGGCCTGCACGGCCACCGTCGGCATCCCGTACCCGCCGGCGCCGCCGAACGGCGTCCACCGCTGGCCCGCGTCGAACGACACCTGCACGCCCGCCGCCGTGCCGGCGAACAGCAGGCTGCGGTTGCGCGAGCTCTCGACGACGACGTTGACCGGCTGCGAAGGCGCCAATCCGCGCGAGAGGTCGGTCCACGTGCGGCCGCCGGTCGTGGTTCGGAACAGGCAGGGCGCGCGATCGTCGCGCTCGCGGCGATCGCAGACCACGTACGCGGTGTCCGCCGAGTACGCCGAGGGTGCGACGTCGCGGACGGCGAAGCTCCCGGCCGGCCGATTGGGCAGCGCCGGCGTCACGTCCGTCCAGGTCGAGCCGCCGTCGCGCGAGAGATGCACGCGACCGTCGCCGGTCGCCGCCCAGAACACCGCGGGTGTCACCGGGGACTCGGCGAGCTCGACGAAGACAGCGCGCTCGCCATCGGACCGGCGGTCGACGATCGACCAGGACGCGCCGCGATCGGTCGTGCGCAGCAGACGCGTGCCGCCGACGAACACCGCCGACGGATCGTGCATCGACACGAGCAGCGACGACGCCGCATCGACCCGCACTTCGGCGAGGGCATCGGCGGAACCCGGAGCCACGCCCGTCGCCTCGCGGAAGTTCCGAATCGTGTCCTGCGTCAGCAGCCGCGTGGCCCCGGCGCGCGTGACCGGATCGAACACGAAGAGTCCGCGCGCGATCGGCGCGTAGACGACGCCGGAGCCGCCGGGCGTCATCGCGATCCGCCGCGAATCGCCGTCGTCCAGCTGGATCACGACGTCGTTGCGGATGCCGATCGGATCCCGCGAAAAGCTCGCCGTCGCGAAGAGGCCGTTGTCGTCGATGGCGCCGTAGATGGCGTACGGATCGCCGGCGTCGACGGCCGCCGAGGCGTAGCTCGCGATCGGCAGGTTGTCGAAGTAGCGATAGGTGCGGCCCCCGTCGAGCGTGAGTTCGAGCCCGGCGGTCGATCCGAGGTAGCGGCGATCGGGATTCGCCGGATCGATCCACATCGCGGTGTAGTCGCCGTGCGTACGATACGGAGCGGCGGCGATCTCGATCCGCCGGCCGGCATTCGACGACTCGCGAAAGTCGAGGCCGAGGACGTAGAACTGATGCTCGTCGACCGGAGAGATGACGATCGCGCTCGCGCGCTCGGGAATGTGACTCACCCGCCGCCAGCTCTCGCCGGCATCGTCGCTGCGATAGACGGTGGCGCCGAAGGCCGATCGAATCGCGGCTCCCGCCGTTCGGATCGCCGGCGGATGCTCGACAATCGCCATGACGACGCGGGAATTGCCAGGCGCGAGGGCGAGCGAGATACGCCCGCGCTCGTCGTCAGGCAGACCGCCGCCGAGCCTCCGCCACGTACGTCCGGCGTCGACGGACTTGAAGACGCCCGCGGCGGAGAGGCCCGCGCCGACCGCCTCCGGCCGTTCCGCTGGGATCGTGAAGGCCGCATAGATCGTGTCGGGCGCCGCAGGATCGACGGCGAGATCCGTGGCGTCTGCGCGCGCCTCGACGGGCAGCCCGTTGGTGAGCCGCTGCCAGGTCCCACCGCCGTCGATCGTCGCGAACACGCCGCGCGAGCCGGACGCGCTCTGCGGACTGCCGATCGCGGCGGCGTAGACGACGGACGGATTCGACGGATGCGTGGCGACGCGGGCGATCTGATAGGCGTTGCCGAGCCCGGCCGTCCGGAAGGTGTCGCCGCCGTCGATCGACTTGTAGATGCCGTCGCCCGTTTGGCTGCCGATCCCGGTGCCGACCCACACAACCGACGGATCGAGCCGAAACAGCGCCACGTCGCCAATCGATGACGACGCGTATCGATCGAAGATCGGCGTCCAGGTCGTGCCCGCGTTGACGGTCTTCCACAGACCGCCGCCCGCGGTCGCCACGTACGCCGTCGCGAAATTGCCAGCGATCGCCTCGATGTCGGTGACGCGGCTGCCGATCGCGCCGGGCCCAATCGACCGCCAACGATAGTCGCGAATCAGGTCGTCGACCGCGACGGCGATCTGCGCGACGCCGGCGGGAACCGCCGGAACGGCCAGCAGCAGCACGACCGCCGCGGCGACACGCCACAAGGCCTGAAACATCGGGCTAGGTCCTGAAGGCGGCTGGAGCTCTATAATCCTCTGCCGATGGAAATCCGCGAGCGCATGTCGGGCCCGATCGCGATCGTCGAGCTGCACGGGCGGCTGACGATCAACGATCAGCCCGGCCAGCTGAAGGACACGGTCGCCGCGGCGCTCGCCCGCGGCGCGCGTCATGTGCTGCTCGATCTCTCGCACGTGAACTACATCGACAGCACGCGCCTCGGCGAGCTCATCGCCGTGCACATCTCGGTCAGCCGCCAGAACGGCGTCCTCCGGCTGATCGGCACGCCCGATCGCATCCTCGAGCTGCTCTCGGTCGCGGGCCTCGACGGTGTGTTCCAGCACTTTCCGACCGAAGAGGACGCCTGCCAGGGACTGCCCTGAGCAGCGTCCCGGGCCTCACGATCGACGACACGCGGCCGCGAATGGTCTCCCAGGTTCCCCGGCCCTCCGGCGCCGTTGTTCGTGCTGAGCACGATCGCGGCTGAGGCGCGACGCTCTATTCGCTGCCGTCGGCCGTCTCGGCTGAGGTCCGCTCGCCGAGCTCGCGATCGAGGTCGAGGATCGACGCCGGATCGTCCTTGACCATCTCGAGCTTGCCGACGATCTCGCGCACCGTCTTCTCTTCCTCGACCTGCTCGGTGATGAACCACTGCAGCTCGGCCATCGCCGCGAATACCTTTTCCTTGAAGGCGAGCTCGTAGAGCTCGTCGATCTGCTTGCTGACCTGCTCTTCCTGCGCGAGCGCGCGCCTGAACACGTCGAGGAGCGACTTGTAGTCGGTGCGCGGCTTGTCGATGGCACTGAGGTCGATCTCACGGTTGCGGGCGAGCAGGAAGTTGAAGAGCTTCATCGCGTGGCCGTGCTCTTCGGTGCTCTGGAGCCGCAGCCACTTGCCGGCGCCCATGAACTTGTGGTGCTCGCACCAGGCCGCCATGGCCAGATACGAGAACGACGCGCCAAACTCATTGCCGATCTGCCTGTTGATCGCCTGCGTGACCTTCGGTGTCATCGTGGGACATCCTCTCGGAGAGACATTGTCGGTCAAGACCGGCCCGATTATCATGCGCCAATGCGAAATCGGGCCTCCCTGCTGATCCTGACCGCGATCGTGACCGCCGGCCTCGTCATCGCCACCGCCGCCAACGTGCCGCAGACGCCGCCGGCCGCCGGCAGCGACGCCGACTGGCGCGAGGTGAACGATGCCTGGGAGGCGGGCCACTATCCGGACGCGCTGCAGAAGCTGCAGGCGCTGCTGAAGTCGCCCTCGGCGCCGCAATACCTCGAGCGCGCCGCGCTGCTCACCGGCGAGCTCTTCACGACCACCGAGATCACGACCGACGGCCGCAATCCGGCGATTTCGGCCGACGGCACCTTCGTCTCCTACGAGACCGGCCAGGCGGCGAGTCTGAAAACCGCGATCGTCTCGATCGCCGGCGCGCCGAAGACGGTCGCGACGCTCGACGGCGGCGGCGTGGTCTTCGCGCGCCAGGGCGCCAGGTACGCGCGCCTTCGGCCGTCGGACAATCAGATCGTCGTCGCCGACCTCGCGTCGGGCTCGACCGCCGAGCGGCCGATCGCGACCGGCAACCTGCTCAAGACCGATCTGCAGTGGATCGACGGCGGCCTGGTCTTCGTCGGATCCGAACCGGCCGACGTCGCGACGGCGCAGATCTACCGCGTCGCGGAAGGCGGCGCGCCTGAGGCCTTGACGAAAGAGCCTGGCAGCAAGGCGGGCGCGATCGTCGATCCCGCCGCGCGGGCGCTCGTCTATCAGACGGTCGCGCAGCCGCGCTTCGCTGCGCCGGGCGCCGACCCGGCCGGCGGCCGCGGCCGTGGCGGCGCCCCCGGCGGCGCCGGCGGCGGCCGCGGTGGTCGCGGCGGCAACACCTACACGCTGGTCAACGTCGCCGCCGGCACCACCCGCGCCATCGGCGGCACGGCGATGACGATGTCCGCCGACGGCAGTTCGGTGGCGTGGGTCGTCCGCGACGGCGACACCTACACGCTGAAGCGCGCCGGATCGCTCGATGGCGCCGAGACCGTCGTGCGCACCGGAGCGGCGCGGATCGACGCGCCGTCCCTGTCAGCTGATGGCAGCCAGCTCGCGTATCAATTGATGACCGACACCGATTGGGAGATCTACATCACCGATCGCGCCGGCGCGCACCGTCGTCTCACCCGCGACATCCAGCATGACGTCCTGCCGCGCTTCATCGGCCCCGACCGCCTGATCGGCCTGATGGGCGAGCCGCGCCACCGGCGATCGCAGATCTACGATCTGGCGTCGGGATCGCGAACGCGCCTGTTCGCCAACAACACCGTGCGCACGATCAGCCCGGAGTACATCTGGGTCCCGAGCGCCGACGGCCGCCGGATCGTGATTCAGGCCGACCGCGACGGCGACACGGTCTCGACCGAGCGCGGCGTGTCGGTCGTCGATCTCGCGCAGAAGGTCACGGTCGCCGACGTGCTCGCGCGCGTGCAGCGCCAGCTGGCCGTCGAGAACGAGCTGCGCGCCCGGGTCACCAAGAACTTCGCGCCGATCGCCGATCGGGTCCGGCAGGTCGTCGGCAAGGCGCGCATCAACCGCGTCTACGACTACGAGAAAGCGCTCTTCGACTTCGACTCGAAGCACGTCTCGCAGCCCGGCAACGCCAAGGCGGTGGCCTATCTCGAACAGGCGTATCGATCGTTCGGCTACGAGCCGGTGCTGCAGTCGTTCTCGCCGCCGCAGGCGCAGGGCAATCAGACGGCCAACGTCGTCGCCACGCTGCGCGGCACCGAGAACCCGGAGCTCATCTACGTGGTCAGCAGCCACTTCGACTCCGTGGCCGTCGGTCCCGGCGCCGATGACGACACCTCGGGCACGGCAGCGCTGCTCGAGGCGGCGCGCATCCTGGCGGCGACGCCGCAGCCGGCGACGATCGTCTTCGCGTCGTTCACCGGCGAGGAAGCCGGCCTGCTCGGCAGCCGCGAGTTCGTCCGCCGCGCCGCCGCCGACAAGTGGAACGTCGTCGGCGCACTCAACAACGACATGATCGGATGGGGCTCGGAGGGCGCGCGAATCGACAACACCATCCGCTACTCGAACCCCGGCATCAAGGATCTGCAGCACGGCGCCGCGTTCCTCTTCACCGATCTCATCACCTACGACGCGAAGTACTACCGCGGCACCGACGCCGCCGCCTTCTACGAGGCGTGGGGCGACATCGTCGGCGGCATCGGCTCCTATCCGGTGCTCGCCAACCCGAACTATCACCAGCCGACCGATCTGATCGAGACGATGAACTTCAAGCAGATCACCGAGACCGCCAAGGTGACGGCAGCGACGCTCATGTATCTGGCGTCGAGCCCCTCCCGGGTGAAGGGCCTCGAGGCCACGGTGTCGGGATCTGGCGTCAGCGTCAAGTGGACCGCCAGCCCCGAGCGCGGCGTCCAGCAGTACATCGTGGCCTACGGCCCCGAGACGGATCCGCTTCGCACCCGAGTCACCGTGGCGGTGCCGCAGGCGACGCTGCCGTCGTTGCCCGCCGGGACGCAGATCGCGGTCAAGGCGGTGAATGCGCGCGGACTCGAAGGCTGGGACTGGGCGCGCACCGTCATACGGTAGAGATGGCCATCGACGACCTGCCGCTGCGCGGCGCATCCTCCAACGAGAGCCCTGGCCGTGGGCCGGACCGGCCATCGTCGTGGATCCGCCTGGTGCTCGTGGGGCTTGCCGGCGTCGCGGCGGGGACCCTGCTCACGTTCTGGTGGCTCAGCCGATCGCGGCCGGACCCGGCGATGCCGGCGCCGACTTCCGCGACCGACGTCGCCATCGCGTCCAACCGCCCGAAACGGCAACCGATCGAGCTGCCGCGGCTCGACGCGTCGGACACGCTGCTGCGGGAGCTCGTCTCGGCGCTCTCGCAGCATCCGACGCTCGCGCGTCTGCTCGCGACCAAGGATCTCGTCCGTGGCGCGACGTCGGCGGTCGTGCAGATCGGCGACGGCCGCACGCCGAGCACGCCGCTCGCGGTGCTGCGTCCCGCGGCGCGGCTGCAGATTCAAGGGACGTCGAGCGGCACGATCGATCCGGCGAGCTACGCGCGCTGGGACGGGCCGGTGGCGGCGCTTGTGTCGATCGACCCGGCGCAGGCCGCGCAGCTCTACGTCAACGTCAAGCCGCTGTTCGACGAGGCGTTCCAGCAGCTCGGCCACCCAGGCGGGAACTTCGACGACGCCGTCGTGCAGGCGATCGCGGTGCTGCAGGCGACGCCGACCGTGACCGACGACCCGCTCCTGCTGCGGCGGCCCGGCTACTTCGAGCACGACGATCCGGCGCTCAAGAGCATCAAGCCCGTGCAGAAGCAGTTTCTGCTGATCGGGCCCGCCAACCGCGAGAAAGTGCTGCGCTGGCTTCGTCAGATCGCGACCAATCTCGATTTGAAGGTGCGATGACGCCGCTTGCGGGCCGGCGCGCTGTTCGCGACCGCGCGCCATCAATCAGGTTGGAGCCGGTCCGCCGTCGGTGGTACAATACCCCTTCCAGTTAGCCCGCCCTAATGCTGACCCCCGCGTCCACCGACAGGAAGATTGATGACTGAACTCGTCGCGAAACGGAAGCAGTACGACCTTGCCACGATGCTCCCGTTCCTGCTGCTCCACGCGTCGGTGCTGTTCGTGCTCGTCGTGCCGTTCCACTGGACCGCGATTCTCTGGCTGCTCGGCTCGTACTACCTGCGGATGTTCGGCGTCACCGCCGGCTACCATCGCTACTTCAGCCATCGCTCGTATCGCCTGAACCGCTTCTGGCAGTTCTGCCTCGCCTTCCTGGCGCAGACCTCGGCGCAGAAAGGCGCGCTGTGGTGGGCGGCGCATCATCGCGATCACCACCTGCACTCGGACCGCAAGACCGATCTGCACTCGCCGGTGCACGAGGGCTTCTGGTGGTCGCACCTCGGCTGGATCCTGTCCGACGAGTACGACCACTACGATCCGAAGCGCATCGCCGACTTCACCAAGTATCCCGAGCTGGTGTGGCTCAACCGCCTGCACCTGCTGCCGCCGGTGCTCTACGCGGTCGCCCTCTGGGCGATCGGCGGGTGGTTCGCGCTCGTGTGGGGCTTCGTGGTGGCGACCGTGCTGCTCTACCACGGCACCTTCCTGATCAACTCGCTTGCCCACGTCTGGGGCACGCGCCGCTTCGCGACGCCCGACGAGAGCCGCAACAACTTCGCGCTCGCGCTGGTCACGCTCGGCGAGGGCTGGCACAACAATCACCATCACTTCATGTCCAGCGTCCGTCAGGGCATCAAGTGGTGGGAGATCGACGTCACCTTCTACGTGCTGGTCATGCTGTCGTGGGTCGGCATCACCCGCGACCTGCGCGAGTTCCGCGCGACCGAATAAGTCCCGCCCGTACCCGTTGGACCGGGAGCACCCGCTCCCGCGGAGACCCGTCGTACCTGTCGTACTACACGTTACTTGTACGTATTCAACGTCTCGATAATCCCCGGCGAGAGGATCAGCGTCAACGCGCGGCCGTAGCTCCGCGTGCCGTCCTCGACGCGGTTCGCCTTCAGGTATTCGTCGTAGACGCGGAACGCGGCCCTCTGCACCGTCGGGTTTTCCTTCTCGAGGCGCGCCGCCAGCGCGACCAGATCCTCGCGCACGCCCGCATCGAGCCGCGAGAGCGACGCGCGGCGGACGTCGGCCGGCATCGCCGCTTGCGTCTCGTTGATCAGGTAGAGCGCGCCGCTGTACGCGAACGCCGCGGGTCCGTTCATGCACGCCAGCCAGCCCACCGTGCTCGCCTGCGCTTCGTCGGCTTCGCCGGCCAGGTGCGCCCATTCGTGGGCGAGCACGAACGGCCGCTCGAACGGCAACAGGCCCTGGTGGACGAGCGACTCCAGACCGAACGGGTTGACCATGCCGTCGATGCCGGCCCGCGTGAAGAACGGTGTCAGCACCAGGGAGTGCTTGGGCCGGCCGGGCACGGCGAGCTCGGCGCGCTGTAGTTGCTTCAGCGCCAGGTTGAGCGGCGGCCGCAGCGCCGCTTCGACCTGGGCGAACGTCATCTCCGGCTGACTGATCACCGACGGCCGCAGCCTGCCCGCGAGCGTATTGGCTTGTGCGAACGCCGCCTGCAGCGTCGCCACGCTCGGACGCTGCGGCGGTCCGCCCGGCAGCGTATCTTCGAGCGGCGGCCGGCGATAGTTGAAGCCCCACGCAAACAGGAAGAGGATTGTGACCGCCGCCCCGAAGCGGGCCACGCGCCGCACCAGCTCCCAGGTGGCGTCGAAGACGCCGCGCTGCCGGGCGGCGATGAAGAGCCTCCAGGCGCGGAGGACGACGAGGATCGCGACGAGCGAGATCCAGACATCGATCAGCGCGAACGGCACCAGGTTGCTGACCGTGGTGAACCCGGTCTGCAGCCACGGATACATGTCGCGTGCGTAGAGACTCTCGACGATCCAGCCCGGCAGCGGCGCGCCCAGCGCGAGCAGCGCGATGAGCGGCAGCACGAACGATCCGCGGACTGGTTCACTGGCGGCCATGCGCGTCTCCCTGCCCGGGCTCGTCGCCCGTGATGAGCCGTACCGACCGCTGATACGTGAGGTACGACGCGGCCCACTGCGTCATCACCGTCAGCCGGTTGCGGAAGCCGATGAGCTGGGAGATGTGGACGAACAGCCAGAAGAGCCAGGCTGGATAGCCGTCGAACCGCAGCCACGGCAGATCCGCTACCGCCGAGTTGCGACCGATGGTCGCGAGGTTGCCGTAGTTGCGATACACGAACGGCTGGCGATCGCGGCCGGCGATCGTCGCGACGATGTTGCGGGCGGCGTGCGCGGCCTGCTGCATGGCGACCTGCGCCACGCCGGGCAGCCACCGCCCGTCGGCGCCCTCGAGCGCGGCCAGATCGCCGACGACGTAGACGTCGGGATGTCCGGGGATCGTCAGATCGGGCTGCACGAGCACGCGGCCGGCGCGATCGACCGGCGCGCCAAGCGACGCGCCGAGCGGCGAGGCGGCGACGCCTGCCGCCCAGAGGATCGTGCCCGCGTCGATCGTCTCGCTGCCCACGTGGACCTTCCCAGGCTCGATGCCCGTCACGGGACTCCCCGTCCAGACCGCGACGCCACGCCGTTCGAGCGCCCGTCGCGCGAATCCGGAAAGCGAGTCCGGATATGCCGAGAGCACTTCGGAACCGCCCTCGATCAGGATGATGCGCGCCGACTCCGGATCGATGTCGCGGAAGTCGTTCGCCAGCGCGTGCCGCGAGATCTCCGCGAGCGCGCCGGCCAGCTCGACTCCCGTCGGCCCGCCGCCGATCACCACGAACGTCAACAGTCCCCGCTGCTCCTGTCGATCGCGCGATCGCTCGGCTTGCTCGAAGGCGAGCAACACCCGTTTCCGAATATCGAGTGCGTCTTCGAGGGTCTTTAGACCGGGCGCCAGCGGCCGCCACTCGTCGTGTCCGAAATAGGAGTGCGCGGCGCCGGCAGCGACAATGATGTAATCGAACGGCAGCTCGCCGTCGGTGAGAACGACAACTTTGCGATCGACGTCGACCCGGGTCGCCTCGGCGAGCCACACCCGCAGGTTTTTCTGACGCCGCAGGATCCAACGGATCGGCGAGGCGATGTCGCCGGGCGAGAGCCCCGCGGTCGCCACCTGATACAGCAGCGGCTGGAAGACGTGATGGTTGCGCCGATCGACGAGCGTGACGTCGACCGGCGCACGCTTCAGAGCCCGCGCGGCGCTGAGGCCGCCGAAGCCGCCTCCGATGATGACGACGCGGGGCCGGCTCACGACGACGCGATCAGAAACCGGGCCGGCCGCCCATCATCATGGTCCCGCCGAGCACCATGCTGACCACGACCATCGCCACCCACGCGAGCACGCAGACGATCACCGCGCGCATCGTGTCGTCGTAGTCGAGCGCCTGCTTGACGGCAATGACCCACGCCACCAGTCCCCAGACCCACAGCGCGATCGCGACCAGCCAGCCGAGGATCGGAATGATGCCGATGAAGGCGAGGAGACCGGGCGACTGGGCGAAGCCGACGGTGCGCATCAGCTGGCCGACGTCAGCTTGCGTATTCGGACTGGGCAGGACCTTGGTGCCGATCGCCCAGACCACGGCGGCGCCGATCACCCAGCCGACGAGCGCGAAGATGGTGTTGCGGATGAACCCGGTGAATCCGAGATACCAAATGAACGAGATGCCGTTGGAAATCGCCGCTGCGATCACGATCGTCGCCGCCTGTCCGGTGGCCGACGCGTCGCGCTCGACCTCCTCGTACGTCGACGGCTGCAGTGTCATCGCTCCGACGATCCGTTCAGCAAAACTCGCCATGCCGGCCTCCTCTGCGCCATCCTTCCGGCGACAGGCCTCACCATAGCAGAGAACGATCTTCATACGACGACGAACGCGGACGGGACCGGGTAGACTGGGGGCGTCATGGCCGACACCAACATCGCGCCGCCACGATCGTGGGGGCACTCGACCGTCGACACCGCCTGCCCGCTCGACTGCCCCGACT
>DASTCC010000469.1:0-2364 GCA_035711465.1 Vicinamibacterales bacterium | reverse complement strand
TCGGCGCCGATCGCGCCGGTCTGACGCTGCAGTTCCTGACGCCGATCAACGACGTCCAGCTCGCTCGCGGCAAGGTCCTCGGCACGGGCTTGATGCTCGGCGTCACCGTGACGGTCTGCGTGGTGATGGCGGCGATCGTCTCGCCCACCGGATCACCGTTCCTGTGGATCGCCGCGCTGATCGGCGGCCTGGCGACCTACCTGTGGCTGACGCCGATGATGGTGTGGCTCTCGGCGCTGTTCCCGCTCGCGTCCGATCTCAGCAAGACCGGCAGCGGCGGCAATCCGCATCCGGTGCCGATGCTGGCCGGCACCGTCCTCACCGCAATCGCCGCGCTCCCCGCCGGGTTGATCCTCGTCGCCGCCGAATTCTGGCTGAAGCGCCCGCTCATCGCGCTGCCGGCCATGCTCGCCTGGGCCGCGCTCGCGTGGCTGATCACGACGCCGCTGGTCGGTATTGCGGCGCGTACGATTGGACTGAGGCGAGAGAACCTGGCATTGGTGGCGCAGGCGAGGTGACTCCCCGAGGCCGCGAGCGTAGCGAGCGCGCTGAGGGTCCGAAGACGCTGCGCGGGGGTGGGGCCCCGCGCAACTTCCAATAGATGACACCGTCATGTAATAGAAGTCTGCGCGGGGAGTCCACCCCCGCGCAGCGTCACGCGGGGGTGATCGGCCCGTCACTACCCCACGAACTTGTACCCGAGCCCATGCACCGTGAGCACGTACTGCGGATGCCGGGGATTCGGCTCGATCTTCTGTCTCAGCCAGGCGACGTGGACGTCGACCGTGCGCGTCGACGGCATCGAGTGGTAGCCCCAGACCTCGGTCAGCAGCTCGTCGCGGGTGAGCGTGGCTTCGCGGTGCTCGATGAAGTACTTGAGCAGCAGGAACTCGCGCGCCGACATCTCGATCGGCGCGCCGTTCTTCGTCACCTCCGCCTTGCGGAAATCGACGCGGATGTCCCCGAACTCGTGGCGCGTCGCGCCGGTGCCCGACTTGGCGGCGGCGACCCTCCGCAGCTGCACTTCGATCCGCGCGGTGAGCTCGAGCATGTCGAAGGGCTTGGTCAAGTAGTCGTCGGCGCCGAGCTTCAGGCCGAGCACCTTGTCGAGCACCTGGCCGCGGGCGGTGAGCATGATCACCGGCGTCTGCACGCCCTTCTGCCGCAGGTCGCGGCAGACGTCGAAGCCGCTCGCGCCCGGGAGCATCACGTCGAGCAGGATCACGTCCCACTTCTCGCGCGTCGCGCGCTCGAGTCCGGCCGGGCCATCCGACGCGGCGCCGACGTCGTAGCCTTCGCTGCGCAGACGATCCGTGAGCGTGAGCACGAGGCCGGGCTCGTCCTCGACGATCAGGACGCGCCGCTTGGTCGCGTCGGTGCTCAAGCGGCGGGACCTGCGGCGTCGGCGACGTGATCGGGTGCGGCGGTGCGGACGACGTCGGGCGCGGCGGCGGGCAGATGAATCGTGAACGTCGATCCGGCACCGGCTGCGGTCTTCACGGTGACACGCCCGCCATGCGCTTCGGCGATGCGCCGGACCAGGCTGAGCCCCAGGCCGTTGCCCTGGATCTGCCGATCCTGCGCGTAGCGTCCGCGGTAGAACGGCTCGAAGATGTGCGGCAGATCGTCGGCCTCGATGCCGCGTCCGCGGTCGCTCACCGCGATCTGCACCTCCGGGTGCCCGCGATGCGCGGCCGTCTGGACGGTGACACCGATCCACCGGCCGTCCCGCGCGTACTTGAGCGCGTTGGTGACGAGGTTGTTGATGGCTCGGCGTATCGCGTCTTCGTCAGCGAGCACGAGCGGCAGGTTGTCGCCGACGCGGACCTCGACGTCGAACTCTTCCGCCGCCGTCAGCGGCGCGCACGAGGCCATCACGTCGCGCGTCAGCGCGCCGATCTCGATCGGCTGCGCCCGCACGAGGCCGCGGTTGCCGCTGAGGCCGGCGTAGGCCAGCACCTGCTCGACCATGTCGGTGAGCCGGCGGCCCTCGTCTTCGATCAGATCGCCGTACCGCCGCGCCTGATCGGCGTCGTGGACGACGCCGGCCGAGAGGTTCTGGGCCGCCGATCGGATCACCGCCAGCGGCGTCCGCAGTTCGTGCGAGACGGTAGCGACGAAGTCCATCTGCTGCCCGGCCAGCCGTTCGGATCGCCGCGCGTTGAGGACGATGAGCCCGACCGACATGCCGAGCACCGCCAGGATGCTGAAGCTCAACCAGAGGTTGCGGCGCCGCACGCTCGCGACTGCCGCGTCGAGCGATCCGGCTTCATGCTGCACGAGCACTCGCCAGGCTGTGGCCGTCGCGATTCGCTCGACCGCGCCGGTGCGCTGCTCGAATGTGAACGACGTCCCGATGTCGGG
>DASTCC010000468.1:0-10815 GCA_035711465.1 Vicinamibacterales bacterium | reverse complement strand
GAGCGTCGGCGCCGAACGGCACTCCAACCCGCCCGCGCGCGGCCACTGACAGTGCTGCGTGTCTGCGGGCGGCGGGCGGCGCGTCTGCGAGCGCCGGGCGCTCGGCATGATCCAGCGAGCGACCGCCGAGCGTGCGAGCGTCGGCGCCGAACGGCACTCCACCCCGCCCGCGTGCGGCCGCTGACAGGGCGGGCGGCGGACTGCGGCCCGCAGCCTGCAGCCAGTACCCTGCAGCCAGTAGCCCGCAGCCTGATCGACAATCGCTCATGCCCCTGCTGTTCGTCGTCGCCGGTATCGGGGTGCTCTTCCTCGCGCACACCGCGCCGTTTCCGTTCCTGCTCGAATGGATAGGTCCCGGCCGATCGATCTGGCACCGGCCGAGTGACGACGGCATTCCGACGATCTATCTCACCTATGACGACGGGCCGAACCCGACAGCGACGCCGGCGCTGCTCGACGTGCTCGCGCGCGAGGGCACGTACGCGACGTTCTTTCTGATTCCCAAGCACGTCACCGCGGAAACGAGCGCGATCGTCCGGCGCATCCAGGACGACGGACACGCGATCGCGCTGCACTCGCACACGCGTGCGCTCGTGCTCGATTCACCGGACGCGCTGGCCGAGCGGCTGCGCGGCGACGCGGCGCTCATCGGACGCGCCGCGGGCGCGCCGCCGTGCCCGCTCTTCCGGCCGCACGCGGGGTGGCGCGGCGGCCAGATGTACGACGGGCTCGATCGCGCCGGCTACACGCTGGCCGGCTGGAGCTTCGCGATGTGGGACTGGAACTGGTGGCGGGCATCGAAACCGGAGAAACTGGCCGGCCGCCTCGCGTCGCGCGCTTCCGACGGCGACGTCGTCGTGATGCACGACGGGCATCACGACAATCCCCGCGCCGATCGCCAGCGCACCGTCACCGCGACGGCCGAGCTGATTCCGATGTTGAAACAGAAGGGATTCAGGTTCGGACGATTGTGCGACGGCGTCTGAGACTCGACATCAAGACCCGAGTCCCGAGCCCGTCGCTACTCGCACCGCAACGCCGTCGTCGGATCGGCGCGCGCGGCCCGGTACGCCGGCAGCACGCACGCGAGCAGCGCGGTGACGAGCAGGATCGCCGGAATGAGCGTGAACGTCAGCGGATCGAGAGGGCTGACGCCGAAGAGCACGCTGCGCAACAGCGGCATCAGCAGCGCGGCGGCGACGAGTCCGATACCTGCGCCCGCGAGGGCGAATCTCAATCCGCGCGCGACAAACTGCCACAGAACATCGCTGCGCTCGGCGCCGAGCGCCATGCGCACGCCAATCTCCGGAGTGCGTGCGGTCACCGCCTGCCCGAGCAGGCCATACAGGCCGATCGCCGCGAGCACCAGCGCCAGCACGCCGACGCCGGTCGTGAGATGCGCGAGGAGCCGCTGAGGCGTCAGCGTCGCGACCAGATGATCTTCGAGCGGACGGACGCCGTAAATCGGCAGATCCGCGTCGAGGGCCCGGACTTCACGTCGAAGGGCCTCGCCGAGCGCCGCTGCCGCGCCCGCGGCGCGAACGTGCAGCACCAGGCTCGACGAGTAGTCCTGCGTCAACGGCAGGTAGAGCATCGGTCCGGGCGGCTCGAACAGATTTCGACCCTTGATGTCGCGAACGACGCCGACGACATCGATCGTGCGGCCCTTGAAGACCAGCCGATGTCCGACGGCGTTCTGGTTCGGCCAGAGCCGGCTCGCCAGCGTCTGGTTGAGCACGGCGACGAGCGGCGCACGGTCGTCGTCCGCGTCGGTGAACCCGCGCCCGGCGCTCAACGGAATGCGCATGACCTCGAAATACCGCGACGAGACCAGGTTCTGGAACGTCTGTACGCGGGCGGGATCCTCTTGGCGCCGAATTCCGTCCTCCCAGCGGCCGTCGTTGAGCGGCAGCGTCACTGCGTACGCCGCGGCCTGGACGCCGGGCGTCGCGTGAAGGCGATCGAGCAGCTGCTGATGAAACTGCGCGCCGCGTGCCGGAGTGTAACGCTGCTTCGCCAGATCGAGCCGCGCGGTCAGCACCGGCGCGAGGTCGTAGCCGATGTCGATCGCCGCGGCGTTCCGCAGGGTCCGTACGCAGAGCCCGGCGGCGACCAGGAGCACGAGCGACAACGCGATCTGCGCGACGACCAGCGCGCCGCGAAGTCCACTGCCGGCTGGCCGCGCCGACGCCGACGATCCCTTGAGGATCGCCACGACGTCGGATCGCGACGCCTGCAGCGCGGGAACGAGCCCGAACAGCACGCCGGTGGCGCCGGCGACCACGAACGTGAACGCGAAGACGCGCCAGTCGCCGCCGAAGTCGAGGTCGAACGAGAGGAACAGGTACCGATCGGGTAGCAGGCTTCGGAGCCAGCTCGTCAGCCAGCGGCCGACGATCGCGCCCGCGGCGCCACCAGCCAGCGCAAGCGTCAGACTCTCCGTGAGCAATTGCCGGACGAGGCGCACGCGTCCGGCGCCGACAGCGAGCCTCGTCGCGATCTCGCGCTGCCGCGCGCCGGCACGGGCGATGAGCAATCCGGCGACATTGGCGCAGGCGATCAGGAGCACGATGCCGACCGCCGCCAGCGGCACGAACGCAAACCGCCGCACTTGTCGGCCCGTCTCCGGATCGCGGCCGAGTCCGGGGACGACGCCGGCGCCGGCGCGCGCATTGGTGTCTGGATGCTCGCGTTCGAGCCGTTCCGCGATGGCCGCGAACTCCGCCCGGGCACGATCGATCGTCGTGGCAGGCTTCAGACGGCCGAACATCTGCACCCATGAAGCGCGGCGCTGGTCGAGCCTGGCCGCCGTTTTCGGATCCGTCCGATAGAGCGCGGCGATCGGCACCCACACGTCGCGCGGCGCGCCGACGCGAGTGCCGGAGAACGACGTGTCTGCGACGCCGACGATGGTGAACTCGTGTCCGTCGAGCCTGATTGCTGCGCCGACGATCGCGGGATCGCCGCCGAAGCGGCGCTGCCACAGTCGCCCGCTGATCACCGCGACAAGCGGCGCCGGAGAAGAACCGCGATCGTCGAACGGCGCGATTAGCCGGCCCGCCGCCGCAGAGATGCCGAGCACGTCGAAGTAATGGCCCGATACCAGTTCGCCCTCGACACGCTCCGACGCGCGGCTGTCGCTGAGGTTGAATGCCGCGGGGACGGTCGCCGCGAGGCCGGACAGGACCGTGTTCTGGTCGCGGTAGTCGCGGAAATCAGGATAGGTCGCGTCGCTGAGGTAGCTCTTGTCCGAATACTGACGGCCGATGCTGACGAGCGAGCCGGGATCGACCACGCCGCCGAGCGGACGCAGCAGCAGTGCGTTCACGACGGTGAAGATCGCGGTGTTGGCGCCGACGCCGAGGGCCAGCGTCAACACCGCAACGACCGTGAACGCCGGCTGCGTCGCCAGCGTTCGCACGCCGTAGCGGACGTCCTGCACTATGGCGTCTTCCCAGCGGTGCCGTTGCAGCCCGATCGCATCCCAGAACGCACTGCCGCTTCGCCTGAGGAGCTCACGGCGGCTCGACCAGTCGAGCCGATCCCACTCGGCGAGGAGCCGCTCGCGATGCTGGAGCTCGGCCTCCCACTCCTCGCGCCAGTCGGCGCGAAGCCGGCGCGGCACGAGGATGCCCACCACCGCGATGAACAGGAGATGCGGCCGGGTGAGCAGGCGAAGGAAGCGCGACGTCGCGTTCACGGCGGTCCGTCCTAGGCGCGTGAGAGCTTCGGATCGCGCCCCTTCGCGAGCGACGTCTGCTCGATCAGGTGATACCGCTTGACGGCCTCCGCCAGCGCGGTGCGGCCCGACCGCGTGAGATCGTAGTAGCGCCGCCGCGGCCGGAGCTCTGCCTGCGCGACCTGCTCCTTTTCCCACTTCGACGTCAGGTAGCCGAGATCCTCGAGGCGTCGCAGCGCCGGGTAGACCGTGCCGCCGGGCATGCCGGTGACGTCGACGATGTCGAACCCGTAGGAGTAGCCGGCGGACACCGCGTTCAGAATCGTCGCCGTAGCGAAGGTGAGAAAACTTCTGGCCATGGGTGCGGTCCTCGCAGCAGCTTACGCGCTCTTGACGCGCTTCAGCACGACCGTGGACTCGGCGCCCTGGCGATCCAGCCAGATCTTCAGCTGCTCGCCGGCCACTTCGCCCGAGAACGATTCGACCTGATCGCCGATCTTCGCTTTGAACGAGATGGTGGTCTTCGAGACCTTGCCGTCCGCAATCGGCACCGGCCGGCCATTGCGGCTGAAGGTGCCGGAGAGGACGCTCTCCTTGACGGCGAGTTCGAGCACGATCTGGTTGCCATTGCGGGTTTCGCCCTGCCACTTGCCGGCGACCGGGGCCTGGCTGGCAGCGGGGGACGCGAGCGCAGCGACGAACGCGAGGACTGACACGGATATGAGGTTCATGGCGGCCTCCGTCGGCACACTAGAAAGGATTCTATCTAGGGTTTAGAAAGAATTCTACGTAGGTGGTCGGCGGAAGTTCCGGCCCGCGGGCTGCGGGCTGCAGCCGGCAGCGGGCTACGTCGCTCGGCGTCGCGTCGTCGCGGCCTTCTTCGCCGCCCGCCGTCGGCTCGCCCTGCCCTTCGTGCGGACCGCCTTCCGGGCGGCCGCGACGCGGGCCTTCCGGCCGCGGCGCTTTGCGGATCGATGCGCCTGTCCGGCCAGCGCGCGATGCGACGCCGCGCGCCGCGGTTCGCGTCGGAGCGCACGCGCGGCGGCCTGTTTGCGCGTCCGCGAGGCCCCGCGCGGTTTGCGGCGACGCTGGCCGGCCGCGAGCGCGCGCGTGGCGGCCTTGCGCGTCCGGCGCGAGGCGCCGCGCCTCGGCGGCTGAAGCGGTACGCCGGCGCGGCGCGCCTTCGAAAGGCCGATCGCGATCGCCTGCTTCGCCGACCGCGCGCCATGCTTGCCTTCGCGAACGTGGTGGATCTCTTCGCGGACGAACTCGCCGGCCGCCGTCGATGGCGATCGGCCGCCCTGCAACTTCTTTCTGGCTCGTTTGACTGTTGCTGCTTCCGGCATGGAGCCTCCTGAACGTTGGCTGAGGGTGTCAGAGAAATTTCACCCAAGAGCCATGCCACGAGCCTGCCGGCCACGCGGTGGGACCGGAGCAGCGCATTTCCGTTTGTACGTCGCCGCCGACCCATGTGCGGCATCGTCTCTCACCGGCGTCGATGAACCGCGCACGCCAGTCGTTGGAGATCCGTGCGCCCGGACTTGCAACAGACGCCCCGGAGGCGCGACGTCCCCGCCTCCACAAATCCAGTCCCACCATCTTTCAAGGAAGGTTCTCATGCCGAGACAGACTGAAGTCAGCCGTCGTGAGGAACGCGGCGTGGATCGGGCGCAGCGTTCTCCCCATCCGTTCCAGATGCTCGAGCGGTTCGCCGACGAGATGGACCGCGTCTTCGACAGCTTCGGATTCGGCCGCGGCTGGACGGCGCCGCGGATCGCGCGCGGATGGCTGTCGCCGTCCGGGCAGCACGAGTGGTCGTGGTCGCCCGCCGTCGAGATGTTCCACCGCGGCAGCGAGCTGGTCGTCCGAGCGGACCTGCCCGGTCTGAAGCGCGAAGACATCCAGGTCGACCTGAACGACGATCGTCTGACGATGACCGGCGAACGCAAGTACGAGCACGAAGAGGAACGGGAAGGCGTCTATCGATCCGAGCGCAGCTACGGCACCTTTCGACGTGACATTCCGTTGCCGCCGGGAACGATGACCGATCAGGCCAAGGCGACGTTCCGGGACGGCGTGCTCGAGATTACGGTCCCGGCGCCGCCGGAATCGACGCGTCAAGGGCGCCGGCTCCAGATCGCCGAAGGCGCGTCGGAGGTCAGGCCGCACGTGGAGAAGTAGCGCGCTTCGAGGGTGCCAGCGGGGCGTCGCGCTGGGGAAAAGGCCGCGCGGCCGCGGAGTTTTTCCGGTACGGCGCGGCGTGGCCCAGCGCGACGCGCCACGTTTGGACTGAACGCCGGTCCGCCTCGCTGGCACGGCTCATGCTCCAGTCTTCGACGCCGGCACTGCCCCACATCTGGAGGGCGCCGATGGAGTCGAAGGCCGTTCTGCGCACGACTCCGCTGGCGGCGATCATCGTCATCGCCGCGTGCGGGGGATCCAGCCCGACGTCGCCGAGTCAGTCGCTCACCGCGACGATCGAAACCGAGCACTTCTCGTATCACTACTCGCCCGGCGACGCTGCGCTCGACGAGGCGCGCCAGGAGGCTCATTACAACTGGGCGGTGGCGCGGCTGGGCGTCTCCCTGCCGCAGAAGATCGTCTACAACAAGTACACCAGCCGGATGCATATGGGAGAGCTCACCGGCACCGTCGGCACCAATGCGTTCGCCGAACCGGAGATCTTCACCATCCACTCGATGTTCCCCTTCGACAATCACGAGACGGTGCATGTGTTCTCGGCGCTCGTCGGGCGTCCATCGGACTTCTTCAACGAGGGGCTCGCGGTGGCATTCCAGACGAACCCGCGCGACAACGATCTCGAGTCGCGCTTCAACGGCCAGCAGGTGCACGAGGCTACCGCGGATTATCGTCGTCTCAATCTCGTGCCGCCGCTCGATCAGATCGTCGAGACGAACGGCTTCCGCCGGATCAGCGATTCGACGATGTCGTACCGCATTGCCGGATCATTTGCGCGGTTTTTGATCGACCGCTTCGGCATCGATCGCGTGAAGGAGTTCTTCCGAATTAGCGGTTCGCGGGACAACGGCACGCAGATCCGCCAGCGCTTCCAGGAAGCGTTCGCGCAGACGCTCGAGGCCGCCGAGGCCGAGTGGCTGGCTTCTCTCCCGCCGCGTTAACGCGCGATCACTTCGAACGACGCCGCCGCCTCGGTCCTTCGACCTTCGGCATCGGTGGCCCAGACACTGAAGACCTTCATGCCGGGGCCGCAAAGTCAACGCGTCCGGATGCGGCCAGTGCACGTCCGGCGATGCCAGACGCCGGTACAGTACGATTCGGCGATGGCCGGAATGGAACGGGCGGACGCGTTGCGCCGTTGGATCGATCGTCATCGGCGCGTCTTCGTGCTCACTGGCGCCGGCTGCAGCACGGCCTCGGGCATTCCTGACTACCGCGACGAGAATGGCGAATGGAAACGGCGCCCGCCGGTCATGATCCAGGCCTTCCGGACGCAGCAGGCCACCTATCAGCGTTACTGGGCGCGCGCGTATGCGGGGTGGCCGCGGTTCTCGGCGGCGGCGCCGGGTGACGCGCATCGCGCGCTCGCGGCCTGGGAACGTGCAGGATCGCTGGCGCACCTGGTCACGCAGAACGTCGACGGCCTGCATCAGCAGGCGGGCAGCCGCGCCGTCATCGACCTCCACGGCCGCCTCGACGTCGTCGTCTGCCTCGGCTGCGGCGATCGGGCGCCACGCGACGTCGTGCAGCAGACGATGGCGGCGACGAATCGATCCTGGCAGGCGGCCGCTGTCTCGGCGCCGGATGGCGACGCCGATATCGACGCCGCCGCAATCGAGTCGTTTGCGGCGCCGCGCTGCGAACGCTGTGGCGGTCAGGTCAAACCGGACGTCGTGTTCTTCGGCGAGAACGTGCCGGCGCCGCGCTACGGGGAAGCGCGCGAGGCGCTGGCCCGCGCCGACGCGCTGCTGGTCGCCGGCTCGTCGTTGATGGTCTATTCCGGGTTCCGCTTCGTCCGCCAGGCCCACGAAGCCGGGCTGCCGATCGCGATTCTGAACCGCGGTCTCACCCGCGGCGACGAGCTCGCCGATCTGAAGATCGAGGGCGACGTCGGCACCGTCCTGACGCAAGCTACCGATCGCGGACTCGAGCCACGAACGCCGACATCCCATCCAGGAGCTGCCGCTGCTGAGTTTCACGTGACACGTGCGCCCGGCAGTCGTTGATCTGCGAGCCGTAGTAGCCGAACTGGGCGTGGTTGGCGCCGTCGATGACGACCCATTCGGTCGCAGGCGGCAGCTTCGCCGCGTTGGCGCGAGCGTCGTCGAGAGGCGCGACGCAGTCCTGCGTGCCGGCGACCTTCAGAACTAAATACGGCGCGCCGGACAAATCCTGATCGCGCGGATGGGTCGTGCCGACGAGCACGAGGCCGGCCAGCTCAGCCGGGTGTTCGGCGGCGAAACGCGCCGCCATGGCCGCGCCACGCGAATGCCCGGCCAGCACCATCGGCGCGGCCGCGCCCAGTCGTCGGTGCGCGTCGCGAATGCGCTGCCAGAGCTGCTCACGCTGGCTTTCGCTCAGCGCGGCTCGAAACGGCATCTCGACCAGCGCAGCCGCCGTGCCTTCATCAGCGAGGCGCCGCACAATCGGCAGGTACGCACGCGGATCGACCAGACCGCCGGGCACGAAGACGACGACGGGATCGCGATCGGCGCGACGCTGGGGCGTGAAGTAGGTCGCCACGGCCTCTTCGACCACGGTGACCGCGTCGGTGGACTCGGTAATCGACGCGGCGACGCCGCGAGACTGGAGATTCCACGCCAGCCACGCCGTGAACGAGATGCCGCCCACGACCCAGATCCGGCGAAGCCACGTACGGACGCGCGAACGCTCACCCATTGCCTTGCTCCTGTGCCGAACGCGGCCCCATCGCCGCTTCAATCTCAGCCCGCCGGGCGCGAAGCGCCTCGACGCGCGTGCGGGCGCGCGCGTGCAAAGCGACGGCGATCGCCGTCTGTACCGCGCCGAGCGCCGCTGCCACGAGCGGCGCCGCGCTGGCCTGCGCCAGCCCGACCGCGACACAGACCGCGGTGTAGCTCAACGACACGGCCATCGACAGCCGCGTGGCGATCAGCCGATGCGTCGGCAGCAATGCCCGCCGGTGACGCAACACCCACGCCGCGAACGCCGCCCACGACAATCCGACCGCAGCGAGGCACGCGAACGCCAAGGTGGTCCTCAACGGGAGCGCAGGCTCCGTCGCCGCAAGTGAAATGACGCCGCCGGTCATGAGCAGCGCTGCCGTCATCAGCAGCGCGTAGCCGACGCGCGCGCGAACGGAGAGCTCGGCGGCGAGTCGATCGCGCATCGTCTCGGCATCGATCACGGGTTGCTCCTTTCGAGGCGCGCACGCAGGAGATTGCGGGCGCGAAACAAGCGCGATTTCACGGTGCCCACCGGACTGCCGAGTGCCTCCGAGATCTCCTCGATCGTCAGCTCCCGAAGATAGAAGAGCACCAGCGTCTCGCGCTCGATCACGGGCAGGCGATCCAGCTCTTCCGCCAGCCTCGCCAGGTCCTCCTCGTGACTGTCGTCGGGCTCCGGCGCGGCAAGCTCTTCCCCGCCGACCTCGACCGTGACCGGCGTGGCGTACTTGATCCGCAGACGATCGGCGGCGGCGCGATGGGCGATGCCGAAAATCCAGGACCGCAGGCGCCCGGGCTGACGAAGCCGCCCGATGCCACGGACGATGCGCACCCAGACGTCCTGAACGAGATCGTCGGCGACGTCCTCGGAAGGACTGACTCGACGGAGAAAGGCGGCGAGCGGCCCGTGCCATCGTCGCACCAGCGCGTCGAACGCCTCCGGCTCGCCAAGCTGGCACCGGATCGCGAGCCACTCGTCGTCGAGTCGAGTCACATTCGGGTAGTCGGAGGAACGGTGAAAAGGTTCACGAGTTGCGCAGACGGGAATGAGCGTCGATGATGCGGAGATGAGCCAGGACGACGACTGGCGCCGGGTCGACGCGTTTCTCCAGAGCCTCCAGCCTCCCGATCCCGTGCTCGACGCGGCGTACGCTCGCGCCGCCGCGGCGGGACTGCCTGACATCGCGGTTTCGCCATTGCAGGGCCGCTGGCTGACGGTGCTGGCGCGCGCCATCGACGCACGACGCATCCTCGAGATCGGCACGCTCGGCGGCTACAGCTCGATTTGTCTCGGGCGCGGCCTGCCGGCCGACGGCCGGCTGATCACCCTGGAGATCGATGCGCGTCACGCGGAAGTCGCCCGTCAGAACCTCGATGCTGCCGGCCTGTCGGCGATCGTGGACGTCCGCGTCGGACCGGCGATGGCGGCGCTCGAAGCGATGACGCCGGCCGAGCCCTTCGACATCGTGTTCATCGACGCCGACAAGACCGGGTATCCCGCCTACCTGCGCCGGGTCCGTCCGCTCGTTCGCCACGGCGGCCTGATTGTCGCCGACAACGTCGTCCGCAAGGGCGCGGTTGCGGATGTGGCAGGAGGCGGCGCGGACGCGCGTGCCGTGCGCGAGTACCTGCAGATCGCAGGCGCAGATTCAGGGCTGCTGACGACGGTGCTCCAGACGGTCGGCGCCAAGGGCCACGACGGCTTCGCGATCTCGATCGTGACTCAAACCGTTCGCTGATCTCTGGCGAGAGCCGCGCCGGAGCGTGTCGTACCAGGACACTCACCGTCCCCTGCCGGTTGCAGGACGGGCGCGTCTTCGCGCCTTTTTGGTCCTACGGGTCCCTTCCGGGATCGGCAAGATATTTGCCCTACAACGCCGCGTGGAGATCTATTCGATCGCCGACGTCGCCGCGGCCGCGAACGTGCCGGTCAGCGAGGTGACCGCTCGAGTGCTGCGCGGCGGCATTCCGACGGCGCGCGGCTACGTCGGCGAAGCGGACGCCATCGCGCTGGTTCGCGCGATCGCAGCCGCCGAGGCGCCGCCGAGCGACTGCCCGACATTTGCCGCGGTGGTGATCGCGTCGGAACGACGAGGCCTTTTCGGGCTGATGACGTCGAGCGCACTGCACGTGCTCGCGGCGTCGATCCTGATCGTGTCGTCGTTCGCCTGGCTGACGGCCGCGGCCGACGAATCGGCATCGAAGACGCCCGCACGGCTCGTCTATCTGATG
>DASTCC010000467.1:0-16218 GCA_035711465.1 Vicinamibacterales bacterium | reverse complement strand
CGCGTCTTCTTCAGGCGTCCCAAAAGTGTTGTCGCGGTGGATCTGATGATCGGGCTCGGGCGAGCTCGCGACCACCGGCGCTTCGGCCACCGGCGCCTCGGCGGGCGCGTCCGCGGCGACGTCCGGCAGGTTCTTGCGGAGCGTCGCGACCTCGATCGTCTTCAGTCCGAACTTCACGTGCGCGAGCCGGAAGCGACGCCCGATGATCCAGCAGTTCCGGAACAGCTTCTTGATCTGATAGGGATGCGCGTCCGTGCCGATGTCGAAGTCTTTCGGACGCCGGCCGAGCATCAGATCACGGACGCCGCCGCCGACCAGATACGCGGTGAAGTTGTGCTCGCGGAGGCGATAGAGGACCCGAAGCGCATCGGGGTCGATGTTCCGGCGCGAAATCGGATGATCGGCGCGCGGGACGATGACGGGTTCGGGCACGTTCCGAAATTATATTGGGCGGCCCGGCCCAGTACGAGCGGGAATGCGGTCGGCTGTAACTAGCTAAAAATGAAGGGCTTAGCGTGAGCCGCGTGCGGACACCGCGATCGGCGTGGCCGGCCGCACCACGTCTGCCTCGGTTCGGCCGTCGTCGCGAATCGACACCCGTGTGCCGAGCTGAGCGAGCCGTTCGGCCAGCGCCCGGGTGACGCGGGTGCTGCGCGGCATGTCGTCGACGGGCGCGACGATGTAGTCGCCGGCGACGAGGCCGCTGAAGACGTAGTGTCCGCGGCTGTTGCTGAACGCCATCGCATACCGCCACCGGAAGTCATCGAACCGCCGTGCAACCTGAGGCTCATCGGGCGGCCACGACGCCGAATCGGCGGGGAACGCGACCAGCATCTGATCCGCGACCGGTTCGCCGGTCTCGTTCCTGACGAGACCGACGAGGTTGTTGGGACGATCCACCAGGGTCACGGCAATGCGCGTGGTCGGCTGGTCTGGACCGATCTCGAGCGGCGTCGCGATCGGCGCACCGTCGACGGTGAGCGCCGACGTCGGTGTCCAATAGGTCATGTCGTCACCGCGCGCGGTCGCCGAGAGGTAGTAACGGCCTCCCGGAACGCCGTGCATGACGAAATTGCCGTCGGCGCCGGCTTTCACGAGTTGAAGGTCCGCCGCCGTCAATCGCCGGGTCCGCAAGTCTGCGGCGAGTGCGGTGATGATCACTTCGGACATCGGCGGCACCGCCGATCCCTGGCGCGGCTCGAACCGCACGGTACCGGAGATTTCGAATCCCGGTTCGATTTCGATCGTGGCTTCGGCGGGGCGCCGGCCGTCTGTCGTCACCTGAACGAGACCGGAGTGAATCGTCGCGCCCGGCGCGACGGCGCCCTCGAGCCTTCGCCCGTGCTGGGCGACGAGGTAGTAGGAGCCCGGCGGCACGGCCGAAAACCTGAACCGGCCCGAGTCGTCGGTGGAAAGGACATTGAACTTCAGGTCGACTTCGTCGCCGATGAGCCGGACCACGCCTTTCATCGGCTCCCCGGTGCCCGCGCGTCGGACGACCCCGGTGATCGCGGCAGTCGCGCGCGGTCGCGCGTGGAGATCCACCGCGGTCAGGCGCTCGCCGGCACCGAGCTCGATCAGTTCGGCATCGGCATTCGATTCCCCGTTCGGGTAGAAGACGCGCCACAGGCCGTCGGTCGTCAGGTTCGCGAGCAGGAGGTAGCGGCCGGGCGGAAGGCCGCTGATCTCGTAGCGGCCGGCCTCGTCAGTGCTGACCAGTCGCGGAAGCTTCGGCACCGTCCCGTCGTCGCTGCGTATGCGCAGGAACTTCTTCGCCGCGGGTCTGCCGTTGTCGTCGAACACCGTGCCCGAGATCGATCCGCCCCGGGGAAGGCGCACGTCGATTGATCCCACCTCCGCACCGGCGTCGACCGGAATCGATTTCATGCCGACGTCGTGACGTTGTTCGCCGTAATAGGTTTCAAGGAAGCCAGGGTTCGACGCATACACGTAGTACTCGCCCGCAGCCAGGTCGGCGAACGTGTATCGGCCGCCAAGATCGGTGGTGGTCGTAAAGCCCCGGCCGCCGCCGTAGAGGCGGACCATCGCGCCGGAAAGTCCGGCGCCGTCGACGTTGGTCACCCGGCCCGACAGTCGAGCCGTGCCCGTCGGGCGCGAGCTTTTCGCTGAGGTTTCGCCGTAAACGGAGTAGAGCACCTTGACCCCGATCGCGGCGGTGACGGCCATGACGATCAGGATCCGGAGAGGGTCGGCCGGACGGGACATCCCAGGAAACTATCGGCAGGTCGCGACCCCGTACGTAGCCGAGATACCGCCGCACCGGCCGAGGCGGTTGGGATACTGTGTGTGTTCGCCAACGCCCCTCGGGGAAGAGGGTCCCATGCGCCGCTTCACGCTCTCGTCCGCGTTCATCTGCATTCTGATCCTCACGGTTGCACCTGCCTGCACATCGTTCGGCCGCGGGCCCGTGCAGACCGGACCGGGCACGCTCGCTTCCGGCCGGCAGTACCTCGAAGGCCGCTGGGCGTTGATCAGCTACGAGGTCTTTCCCCCCGGGCAGCCGCCGATTCAACTGAAAGGCGAGGGCTCGCTGCTCTACGACGCCTTCGGCAACCTCGAAATCGAGATTCGCGTGCCCGCCGACACGGCGCAGGCGCTGGAGAAGGCCGGCATCCAGACGTCGGACGGCATGCTCTCGACCAAGGGCCGGACGGTGATCGATCAGCAGAACAAGACGCTCACTTACGTCATCCAGGGTCAGCCGCCGCAGGGCGCGCCGTCAGGGGCGATCGCTCTGAACCGGCCGCGTCATTACGAAGTCAACGGCAACGAGCTGACGCTGACCACCAAAGACGACAACGGCAAGCCGACGTCGATCGGCCGCTGGCGCAAGGCGCAGTAGCGAATCGCGTCAGCGCGCGATGCGCACGGTCATCTCGCCACCCTGATGTGCTGCACGACGTCCCGGCCCTCGACCAGCGTCACCTTCAGCGCCGCGGGCGCGAACTTCGCCAGCACCGACCCGTCGACGCGATCGCTCGGATCGAGATCCGAGGCGAGCGCGATCAGATACTCGCCCGCCGGCAGATCGTCGACGTCGAAGCCGCCGTGCGAATCGGGCCGGAGCACGCGCACGCGGCGCGATCGCTCGATCCAGCCGCCGGGATCGGCGCCGAAGATCAGCAGCGTGTGCGAGATCACCGGCGCGCCATCCGCGGTCGTGATCGATCCGGTCAGCCGCGTCGCCCGATCGGTGAGGACGACCGTGAGATCCCGCGTCACCCGGCCGGCGCTGATCTCCAACGGCGCCGTGCCGACGTCCCGCCCGCCGCTCGTCGCGGCCCGCAGCCGCCACGGCGTCTGCAGACCCGAGACGGTGACGAGATAGCGTCCCGGCGGCACCGACGGGTTGACCAGCTGCCACGTCGGCGACGGATCGAGCGCCACGCCGCCGTCGCTGGCGCTCACGTATCCGGCGAACGGTCCCTCGATCGGCAGGAGGCGGACCGACACCGTCCGTGAATTAGGCACCGCGGCGCCGCCGTCGAAGATCACGGCGCCGACAACGGGTCCACCCGCCTGTTCGGCGAACACCGGAACGCTCGGCGCATCCGGGCTCACGAACAACTCGGCGCGCGAATAGGTCGCCGCGCGCGTTGGCGGCAGCGTCACCATCGGTCTCGGCAGATCCGCCGTCACCATCGCATACCGCCCGATCGGCACGCCGAGGAACCGATACCGTCCGTCCGCCGTCGTCGCGCCGTAGTAGGTCACGACCTCGTCGTCTTCGCCGAGGAGCGCGACGCGCCCGTTGGCGAGCGGCGCGCCCGTCGCGTCCGTCAGCTGGCCTTCTACCGTCGTCGTCTGCACGAGCTGCAGGCGGATGTCGATGCCCGTGCGCACGACGCCGGCGTCGATCCGAAGCGTAGTCGCGCGCGCGCTGCCGAGCGCGTCAGGAAAGTACACCGGCAAGTACGAATAGGTCTTCGCGGCGTCGGCCGGCGGCGCCGGCGGCGCGTTGGCGGTGCCGACCGATCGCTTCGCTTCCTGGATCTGCTTCGCGTCCGCGCGCGTGACGTTGAGCGAGCCGATGCGCTCGGCCCGGACCAGGTAGTCGCCCGGCGGCAAATCCTCGATCCGGTACTGGCCGTCGCGTCCCGATTCGACGCGCGTGATCTCCTTGAGCGAGATCGCGCCGCGCGGGTACTCGCGCTTGAAGATCTTGACCAGTGCATTGGTGGGCTGGCCCAGCTCATCGAAGATCGTGCCGCTGACGGCCGAGACCCGGGCCATGGCGATCGGCGCCTGCATGCGCTCGCCGGCGTCGAGGCGGATGGTCACTCCGGTCCCGCCGGGCCGCACGGCGCCATACGGCGACTCGGCGAACCCTGCCCGCCGCGCCACCAGCGTGAATCGAGATGCCGGCAGGCCGGTGAACTCGAACCGGCCTTGCGCGTCCGCGTCCACGGTCCGCACGAGCGAGGCCTCGACGCTCGCGAGCGTCACCCGCGCGCCCGGCAAGGCGGCGCGATCGTCGACCGAGGTCACGACGCCGGAAATCGACCCGGTGCCGGTCTGCGTCGCGGCCGCGCCTTCGCGCACCGGTCGCTGTGCCTGGATCGCCAGCGCGGTGAGCACGACCAGCGCAGCAGCCCGAACGCTCATCGCAGCGTCAGCATCCTCAATGGCTGGGTCAGCGGAGTCGTTCGCGCCACCTGGATCCGCGCGGCGCCGGACGCAATCCGCTGCAGCAGCGTCGACGACGGCCAGTCGTCCATCACGGCGTCGTCAACCGCGGCGATCAGATACGCGCCGGGGACGACGTCGTCGAGCACGTAGCGGCCGGTGAGCGCGCGCATCGACTTGAACCGCGGCGATGCCTGCCTCGCGGACGGCCACACCGAGCTGTCCGCGGGAAACAGGACGACCGTCGCGTCGGCGGTGCGCTCGCCTTTGGCAGTCAGTACGTCGCCTTCGATCCGTGTGCCTGCTGCGCCGATCCGAACCCGCAGTCCCGACACGTCCTGCGTCCCGATCTCGATCGGCACGCCGAGGACGTCGCGGCCGCCGAGCGTCGCTTCGCTGATCGCGCTTCCCCCCGATCGACCTGCGCTCAGCACGTACCATCCCGGCGGCACGCCCTCGATGGTAAACGGTCCGGACTCGGTAAGTGCCACGACTCTCGGTCCGAATCTCAGCTGAATGCCACCGTCGAGCTCGGCAATGCCGGACACCCGCACACCCGGCCGCAGACTGACGACGAGGCCGTCGATGTCCCGGTTGCCAACCGCGAACGGCGCGCGATGCCAGTGCCCGTCTCGATCGAACGTCGCCAGCGCGATCGAGAACAGCCTTGGAATGCCGTCCTTCGACACCGAGACGGTCGGCGGCGACGCCGGTTGCGTCGCATCGAGCACGTAGGCGCCTTCCGGCACGGCGAGGAACGTGAACGTGCCGTCGTCGGCCGAGAGCGCCGACTGGAACACGAAAAGCGCGTCCTCGGGGTCAGAAAGATCGAGATCCGGCGAGGCGAGCCGGAGCACGGCGCCCCTTATCGGGCCGTTCGATCCCGTAGCGATTCCCGACACCCGCACCGCCGGCCGCTGCACCATCGCGAAATCGACGCCCCGTTGATCCTGGCCGGCGAGGACGGTGACGAGGCCGGCGGTCGCAGTCGTCGTCGAGCCGGGGTAGTAGGTCGTGACGTACTGCATCCGGCTGCCGTTGACGCTGGCGCGAAGCGGCCCCGACGTCGCCATGAAGATGCGTCCGCTGTCGTCGATGGTGACGTTGCCGCTCGCCTGGTCCGCGCCGGCTGCCGAGGCCGTCGCAATCCGCGCGGTTCCCGCCGGCACCGGCGCGCTGGTCGCGCGGCAGTGGACGCCGACGACGTAGTCGCCCGGCGGCAGGCCGGTGATCTGATAGGCGCCGCGGCTGTCGGTCATCGCATCGCCGCCGTAGTCGAACCTTCCGAGCGGCGTGCGCCGCATCGCTTCGACGATCGCGCCGACGACCGGCAGGCCGGCCTCGTCTGTCAGCGATCCGGAGATCGACGCCCACGGCCACAGACGCACCACCACGCCGCCGCGGCGCTCGCGATCGCCGAGATCGATCGCCACGCCGTCGCCACGCGGGCGGCGGCGGCCGTAGCCGCCCGGCAGGTAGCCGGGGCGGGAGACGTCGATCGTGTACGCGCCGGCGGGTAGGGCAGTGAACAGGAACTCGCCGCTGTCGCCGGTCAGCACGGGGCGTCGCGGGCCGGCAGGTCGAATGCTGACGACCGTGGCGGACAGCGGCGCGCCGGTGACGGCGTCGACGACCGTGCCGACGATCAGCCCCGTGCCGGCGGCGGAGACGGACGACTGCGCGACGGCCGCCTTCGTGGCCGCCGCCGCGCACACCAACAACAGCGACATTCGCCAGGCCACCCGCGGGCTGGCGACGGCGAACATCAGGGCTTGGCCTCGCGCCAGTTCTGGCCGATGCCGACGTCGACGGTGAGCGGGACGTTGAGCGGGAACGCGCGCGCCATCACGCCGCGGACGAGCTCGGCGATCTCCTCGGCCTGATCCCCGGGCGCTTCGAAGAGCAGCTCGTCGTGCACGGTGAGGATCATGCGCGGCCGCGCGCCGCCCGCCGACGCCGGCACGCGCGCGAGCGCGGCGTGGACATCGATCATCGCCTTCTTGAGCACGTCGGCGGCGGTGCCCTGGATCGGCATGTTGACCGTCTCGCGTTCGGCGGCGCCGCGGATCATGCCGTTCTTGCTGGTGAGCTCGGGCACCAGGCGGCGCCGGCCGGTCATCGTCCGGACGACGCCGGTCGTGCGAGCGTCGGCGAGCGTCTTGTCGATGAAGGCGCGGACGCGGGGGTAGCCGGCGAAGTAGGCGTCGATGAACTCCTGCGCCGCGGTCTGGGTGACGCCGATGTCCTTGGCGAGCGTGAACGCGGTCTTCCCGTAAAGCAGCGCGTAGTTGATGATCTTCGCGCGGCGCCGCAGCTCGTGCGCGTCGAGGCCGCTGGCGGTGCCGAAGACGCGCTCGGCGGTGCGGTCGTGGATGTCGATGCCCCGGCTGAAGGCCTCGACCAGCGCTTCGTCTCCGGTGAGGTGCGCGAGCACGCGCAGCTCGATCTGCGAGTAGTCGGCGGAGATCAACCGGTAGCCCGGCTCGGCGATGAAGGCGGCGCGAATCTCGCGGCCGAGCGCGGTGCGAATCGGAATGTTCTGCAGATTCGGATCGCTGCTGCTGAGCCGGCCGGTCGCCGCCACCGCCTGGTTGAACGTGGTGTGGACGCGTCCGGTCGTCGGGTTGACGAGCGTCGGCAGGGCGTCGACGTAGGTGCCCTTCAGCTTCTGAATGCTTCGCCATTTCAGGACCAGGCGCGGCAGCTCATGGATCTGCGCCAGCTCCTCGAGCACGTCCTGCGCGGTGGAGACGACGCGCGTCTTGCCGGTCTTCTTGGTCGGCTGCAGATCGAGCTTGCCGAAGAGGACTTCGCCGAGCTGCTTCGGCGAGTTGATGTTGAACTCGCCGCCGGCGTAGGTGTACACGGCCGACGCGAGCTCGTCGAGCTCGGCCTGCATCCGCGTGGCGAGCGCGCCGAGCGCCGGCACATCGACCTTGATGCCGGCCCGCTCGAGGTCGGCGAGGATCGGAATCAGCGGCTCCTCGAGATCGCGATAGACGGGCTCGAGGCCCTCGCGCGCCATCTGCGCTTCGAGATCGCCGACGAGCGAGAGCGGCAGCTCCGCGCGTTCGCCGGCGAACGATGCCAGCGCGCTCGGCGGCAGGGTGTCGAAGCGCAGCGCCTTGACGCCCTTCCCGGTGACGTCCCCGGCCGACGCGGCGCGATAGGTCTGCCGCTCGAGCGCCACCGCCTCGAGCGCGTGGCTCGATCGCGTGGCGTCGACGAGGTAGCTCTCGATCATCGTGTCGTCGAGGCGGCCGGCGATCTCCACGCCGTGCTCGCCGGCGGCGATGATCGCGAACTTCAAATCGTGACCGGCCTTGCGAATCTCCGGATTGGACAGCACCGGGCCGATCAGCGCGAACACCTCGCGCGCGGGCAGGTTCGGCGTGTCGGTGAGGCCGGTGTGCGCCAGCGGCACGTAGGTCGCGCGGCCCGGAGCGGCGGCGAAGGACCAGCCGGTGACGTGGGCGGCGACCGCCGACGCGTCCTCGGCTATGGCGGCGATGCCGATGCGTTCGGCCTTCGCGAGCGCGGCCGCCAGCGCGGCGACGTCGTCGATCGACGTCGCAATCGTGTACTCGCGCGCCGAGGTCTCCGCCGTCGGCGCGAACTCGGTGACCAGCGTGCGAAAGCCGAGCGCCGAGAACAGCGCGAAACAACGCTCGCGGATCGGCCCGCGGTAGCGCAGCGTGTCCGCGTCGAACGTCACCGGGACGTCGGTGCGGATGCGCGCGAGCTCGCGGCTCGATCGGGCCGAATCGGCGTGCTGCAGCAGCCCCTCGCGATAGCGCTTGTTGGCGACCGACGGCGCCGCCGCGAGCAGCGCCTCGAGCGTCCCGTGCGCGGCGATCAGATCGCGCGCGCCCTTCTCGCCGATGCCGGGCACGCCTTTGATGTTGTCGATGCTGTCGCCCATCAGCGCCAGCACGTCGACGACCTGATCGGGACGGACGCCGAACTTGCCGAGCACGCCGTCGGCGTCGTACCACGTGCCCTCGTCGCGCGGATTGAAGACCTTGACGCCGTCGCCGACGAGCTGGAAGAAGTCCTTGTCGCCGGTGACGATCGCGACCTCGAAGCCGGCCTCGTGCGCCTGCCGCGCCAGCGTGCCGATGACGTCGTCGGCTTCGTAGCGCGCGTAGGTGAGCACCGGCACGCCGAGCGCCGCGCACGCTTCGTGCACGAGCGGCACCTGATCGGCGAGGTCGGACGGCATCGGCGTGCGGTTGGCCTTGTAGTCGGCGGCGAGATCGTCGCGGATCGTCGGGCCGGCGAGATCGAACGAGGCGGCGATGTAGTCGGGCTTCTGATCGGTGATCAGCTTCCGCAGCATCGTCGAGAACCCGTAGACGGCATTGGTCGAACGGCCGTCGGGTCCGGTGAGGCCGCGGATCGCGTGATACGCGCGGTACATCTGCGAGCTGCCGTCGATGAGAAACAGGCGGGGCATTCGGAAGGAACCGTGAAATGTATATTATTCCGCGGATGCACGCCCGCGTCCGGCTTGCGATAGCCGGCCTCGTTCTGGTCTCGATCGCCGCCGCCTGCCGCAATCCGCTCGGCCGCGAGTACGAATACGAGGAACAGCTCTATCTCCAGGTGAATGGATCGGCGACGGTCGTCGTCGACGCGTCGATCGCGTCGCTGGTGGCGCTGCGCGGCATGGCCCTCGACACCTCGTTCGCAACCCGACCGGATCGCGCCGCCATCCGCAAGCTCATCGAAGCCGGCGGCTGCCCGGCGGTCACCGTCGGCCAGCCCTGGACGCGGCACGGCCGCCGCTTCATCCAGATCCGCATCGCCACCAAGGACGTCCGTACGCTCAGCAGCTGCGCGCTACTGGCCTGGTCGACCTACCGGCTCGATCCCGATTCGGGAGGCCGGGAGATGCTGCGCTACCACCAGACGGTCGGCGCCGCGTCAGGCGGGAATCCGGGCAATCCGAAGTGGACGGGCAAGGAGCTGGTCGGATTCAAGCTGCACCTGCCGAGCAAGATCACCGATCACAACGTCAAGCGGCTCGACACCGGCGAGAACGGCGCCGTCGAGCGCGGCAACATCCTCACCTACGAGCAGCGTCTGACCGATCGGCTCGCCGGCGCGCCGATCGAGATGGTCGTCGAGATGGGATCGCAGTCGATCCTGTACCACACGCTCTTCCTGTTCGCCGGCGCGTTCGCGGCCGCGGTGGTTGCCCTGGCGATCGTCGTGTGGCTCACGGTAAGGCACGGACGGAGGCAGGCCGAGGCCTCTGGAACTTAGAACTTAGAACCCGGGTTCTGGGTTCCGGACGCCAGTTCTGAGTTCGAAGTTCTGAGTTGACAGCGCACTGCGAAGCCGTCTGCGTCTACCCCCCAATCCGCAGATTCTGAACCTTCTTCTCACCCTCGCCGAGCGTCAGCTTCAGCGCGGCCGCGGCGACCTGTTCCATGAAGCCGGGATCGCCCCAGTCGCTCTGTTCGAGATCCGTGACCGCGGCGAGGAAGTACTCGCCAGGCGGCAGGCCGGTGAACTTGAACATGCCGTCGCTGCCCGGCTGCGCGGGCTGGCGCATGCGGCGGCTGGTCGGCGACCACATCGACCGATCGGTCGGGAAGATCAGGATGGTCAGATCCGACACCGGCTCGCCCGCGGGATCCGTGACCTTGCCCGCAAGCTCGGTGCTCTGGTCGGTGAACGTCACCGTCACCGCGCCGACGTCGGCGCTGGGAAGCACGGTGAGCGGCGCGTCGAGCACGTCCTTGCCATTCGCGATCGCGCTCTTCATCGTCCAGGGCGACTGCGCGCTGAAGCCGGTGGACGGCACGGTGGCATTGAGCCGGTACGAGCCCGGCGTGATGCCTTCCAGAGTGAACGTGCCGTCGGCGTTGATGCGCGCGGCCGGCACGCCGAGCGTCATCCGTCCCGGTGTCGCCGGCAGCAGGCTCAGGCGCACGCGCGACAGATCCTCTGGCGGCGCCATCGACTTGCCGTCGAAGACGAGCTTGCCGGTGAGCGTCACGCCTTCCTGCAGCGTGAGCGAGATGTCGGTCAGGTCGACGCCGTTGATGTCGATGTCCTGCTGCGCCCAGAGCGGCTTGGCGCTCTCGGGCGGCGGCCCGCCGCGGCCGCCGGCGGCGGTGACGCGCTCGGCGGAGAAGAACGTTCCGCCGCCGCCGACGTCGATGACCTGAGTCGTCGCGCCCGTCCGTGCGGTGATCGTGTAACGGCCCGGCGGCAGGTTCCCGGTCGAGAACTTGCCGTCAGGCGCCGTCCTCGACATGCCCGTCGATCCGAGTCCGAACTCCACCGTCTGCGTCGTCGGCACGACCAGCAGCTGCACGCCAGGCCGCGGCTGACCGTCCGGCCCGACGACCGTGCCCTGGACCTTCGCGGTCGGCACGAGGCGCAGCTGGAAGTCGATGCCGTTCACTTCCTGACCGGCGGCGACCGTCACCTCGCTGGCTTCGGTGGCGACCGTCGTGCCGGGGTAGTACACCGGCGCGAAGCCGACCGTGCGGCCGCCGAGAGGTTTGGTGTCTGGCGCCGGCGCGGCGCCGCCGCCCGGTTGCCGCGGCGGCGGCATCTTCAGATCCGCGACGACTGCCTGGACGTCCGACGTCGAAAGCTGCCGGAGATCGTTGCCGCGATTGGGCGCCGTGACCGACACCACGTATGCGCCCGGCATCAGGCCGAAGATGCGGAAGCGGCCGCGATCGTCGGTCTGACCGAAGCCCGAGTTGAACGCGCCGGGCGACCCGATCGGCGGCACGAGCTGACGCTCGCCGTTGAGCATCCGGGACTGGAGCACGCGCACCTGCGCGTTCAGAAAGGGCTGGCCGGTCTCATCGAGCACCTGGCCGGCGATGACGCCGCCTTTCGCCATCTGCAGCGTCAATCCCTCAGCCTTCTGTCCGGCAGTAAGCGCGAGTGGCGTCCCCGGACCGCGGCCCGGCCGCCGCGATCCGAAATAGGCGGTGACGAACGACGGCTTCGACGCGGTGAGACTGTAGCGGCCGGCCGGCAGGTTGGTCAGCGTGAAGCGTCCCTCGTCGTCGGTCATCACCGCACGTTCGGTGCGCTGCTCGGCGCCGCGGAGCGCGACGCGGGCGCGGCGGACTTTCTGCGGCGTGCCCGATCCATCGTCGACGACGACCACGCCGGAAATCGACGCCGGCGCGGCGCCTGCCGGGCCACGCGTCTCGCGCGTGTCGCGCGTCTGCTGCGTGGCGTCGGCGTCGGCCACGAACGGTCCGCGATCGCGGTCGGCGTCATCGATCGCGTCGCCTGGTTCGTCTGCGCCCGGGTCAACCGAGGCCGCCGCGCCCTCTGCGGCGGCCGCTGGCGGGTAGCCGCCCGGCTGGCGGATCACGCGAGTCGTGAGGTCCTGGCCGTGCTTGTCGCCTTCGCCGACCGCGACCGGCGTCGCTTCCCGCGAGAGCATCTCGAGAAAGCGCGGCTCCTGCCATTGACTCGACATCGCCTCCGGAATCGCGACGACGTAGTAGCTGCCGGCGGGAAGCGCGCCGAAGCTGTACGCACCGGTCTTGCTCGTCCGCGTGCTGCGCATGCGGCGCGCGTTGATGCCGTACTCCATCCACGCACGGTTGTCGGACGGGAAGACGATGACCGCGGCCTCTTCGTCGGCGCGGCCTTCGGCGTTGCGGACGTTGCCGTGCAGGTCGGAGATCTTGTCGGTGAGCGTGACGACGACGCTGGACAAGTCGCGCGACGACAGATCGATCGGCGTCTCCGAGGCGTCGACGCCGTTGGCCAGGATGCTCCTCACCATCCAGCCGTTCGGCGGATTCGCCACGCGGAGGAGGTACTTGCCGGGCAGGAGACCGGGCGAGGTGAACGTGCCGTCGGACGCGAGCCGCGCCGGGGGGATCGCCGCGCGCTGCTTGCCGTCGGCCGCGTCGGCGACGATCGAGATCATCTGGAGCCGATCGGCCGCCGGGCGCTCGGCGGTGCCGTCCCACTCGACGCGGCCGCTCACTTTGAGGCCTTCGCGCAGCGTGATCGACAGGTTCTCGACGTTGGTGCCGCCGACGGACACCGGCGTCGCGGTGAACAGCGTCTGCTGATTCTCGGCCCGCAGCTCCGTCGGCGGCGACGGCACGCCGCCGGCGCCGATCTGCACCGAGCTCGTGAACACCATCGTCCCGCCGCTGCCGGCCGACGTCACCATCGTGTCGCCCGCGATGCGGGTGAAGCGCGGCACGCGGACGGTCTGGATCACGTATTGACCGGCGGGCACCGCGAGGAACGCGAACGATCCATCTTCGCCGGTCACGGTTGTCGCCGCCTCCGGATCCGTCGAGAGATCGCCGGTGTCGGACGGAATCAGACGCAGCGAGTAGTTCGCTGCCGGGCCATCCGGACCCATCAAGCGGCCGGCGATGTGCGCGGTGGGCACGAGACGCATCGTCATGTCGATGCCACTGCGTTCTTCGCCGGAGCTGATTTCGATCGGCGTCGCCTGCGAGACGACGGTCGCGGACGGATAGTAAATCGTGGGGTAGGCGAGCACGGCGCCGCTGTTCTCCGGCGCGGTGTTCGTGCCTTGCAGGACGAACCGATCTTCGCCGGGCAGCTGTGAGCCGCCGCCTAACGAGAGCGAAAACATTCCGCCGCCCGACGTCATCGTCGACAGCAGCTCGCCGGCGAGGCGGCCGTTCAACGCGAAGTCCGCGGGCATCGTCATCTGCACCATCGGCACGGCGAGAACGTATTCGCCCGGCGCCAGATTCGAGAGCCGATACGTTCCGCGATCGTCGACGCGTGTCGTCAGGCCCGTGGGCGCGAGCACTCGGCGGCCGTTGATGATGTCGCGCTTGTAGGCGCGCACTTCGCTGCCGACCGCCGGATCGCCCCGATCGTCGACGACGGTTCCGGTGATCGTCGCCGGGCGGAACATCTTGATCACGACGTCGCTCGTGCGCTCGCCGTCCTCGAGCGGGAGCTGCCGCGCGTCGCCGCCGGGGCGATTGCGGCCGTAGCTGCCGTCCAGATAGCCCGTCTTCTGCGCGGTCAGCGAGAAGGCGCCTTTCGGCACGCTGCGAAACGCGAAGCGGCCATCCGAATCGGTCATCACGCGCGGAATCGAATTGCTGCTGCCGCTGCCGCCGAGATTGATGCCGCCGCCGCCGATCGAGAAGGCGCGGCTCTGTCCGCCGCCGCCGCTGAGGGCGCCGCCGATCGCGACGACGGCGCCGGCAATCGGCTGGTTGCTGCCGGCGTCCACGACCTGGCCGACGATCATCCCGGAGCCGGTCGCATCGACCGGCATCGACAGGCCGCCGACGCCCGGGAGCACCGAGGTCGCGCCGGCGATGCCACCGCCCGCGCCGGTGACGACGACTTCGACGGTCTGCTGCGTGGATTGCGCCGCGAGCGTCGCGACGGCGACGGAACCGGCGACCAGGCCGACGGCGGCCAGGCGATGAGCGAATGTACGGATGGTCTGCATAGGGCGTCCCTCAGGGAACTCGCCCCAATTAGACCGCAGATGGATTGCGGCAGGCGGCCGGGAAATCGGCCGCAAGTGTTAAGAGTTTGTTAGTTCTGGCCGCCCTGGACGCGGACGTCCTGTGTCTTCTTCTCGCCTTCACGGATCGACACGGGTATCGAGGCGCCCTGGACCTGCTCGAGGAACGACGGGTTGAACCACTCGTCGGGCTCGGCATCGGTGATCGCGGTGAGCCGGTATTCGCCGGCCGGGATGCCTCGAAACGTGAACCGGCCGTCCGTGCCGGGACGGGTCGACGCGATTCGTCGCGACTGCGGCGTCCAGAAGCGCCTGTCCGCGGCGAACAGCACGATCGTGTAATCGAACGTCGGCCGCCCGCTGGCGTCCTGAATGGTGCCCGAGAGCTCCTGCGTGCGATCGCCGAACGTGAGCACGACGCCGTTCACGTCCTGATTCGGCTGGACCTCGAGCGGGAAGTCCAGCGTATCGACGCTGTTGGCAATCGACGAGAGCAGCGTGTACTGCGTGGTCTGCTGCGCGCCGCTCTGTGGCAACGCCGCGTTGGCCGCTGCCGCGCCGCCTCCGCGACCGCCGCCGCGGCCGCCGCCCTGTCCCGCGTTCGCGCCGATCGCGTAGCGACCGGGCGCGACGCCGGTGATCGTGAACCGGCCGTTCGCGTCGACGACCGCCGGCACGTTGCCGCCGATCTCGAACAGCTGCTGACCGCGCGGCTGAAGATTGACGCGCACGAGCGTGTAGTCGGGTTGCGACGCGGCAGGAAATTCGACCCGGCCGCTGATCGTCATTCCCGGCTGCAACGTCAGGACGACGTTGGTGAGATCGGTGCCGTTCACGCTGAGGTCGGACACGGCCCAGAGGACCTGCGAGATCGTTCCGCCGCGTCCGCCGAACGGTCCACCTCGTCCGCCGCGTCCGCGCGCCGCCTGTTCGGCCGGCGCGTTCGGATCCACTTCACGGACTACGCCGCGCGCCTGGAGATGGTACTGGCCGGGCGCGACGTTGGCGAACGAGAATCTGCCGTCCTGTCCGACGCGCGCGGAATCGAGGCCGAGTCCCGGCAAACTGGCGAGGCCGCCGCGATCCGCCGGCACGAGAGAGACTTGCACACCCTGCGGCAACGTGCCCGACGACGACACGATCGACCCATCGACGCGCGCGGTCTGGACCAGCTGCAGCTGGAAGTCGACGCCGCCGCGCTCTTCGCTGGCGCCGAGCGTGAGCGTCGTCGCGTTGGATGGCGACGTCGTGCCGGGGTAGTACACGGGCGCGTACATCGTCTGGTCCTGATCGGCGTCGGCAAGCTGCTGCTGCAGGGCGCCGACGCGATCGAGCAGCGCCTGTCCGCCGCCGCGGCCGCCGAGGGCGGGCGGACCGCCGGCGCGTCCGGCGCCGCGTCCGCCGGCGGCCTGCACCTGCTGCGTGAGCGATTCGATCTCGGCCATCACCGCCTGGCGAATGCCGCCGACGCCCGGGTTGCGCGGCAACGCGCTGACCATGTAGTCGCCGGGCTCGAGGCCGTAGATGCGATACATACCGCGATCGTCGGTTTGATCTTCGCCCGCCGATCTGAGCGATCGCTCGCCGCGTGTGAACACGAGCTTCGACACGCGCACCCGGGTGCCCGGCGCCGGCTCGCCGCTGTCATCGACGACGACGCCGGTGACGACGCCGCCGCGCGGCATCTGGATGTCGGCCTTGTCGAGCTTCTGTCCTTCGGCGAGCTGGATCGGCGTCCCCGCGCGTCCCGGCTGCCTGGCGCCGAACGTCATCGAGCTGTAGCCGGCTTTCGACGCCGACAGCGTGAACCGTCCGGCCGGCAGCGACACGAACTCGAACTTGCCGTCGTCGCCGGTCATGACGCTGCGGGAGCCGCGAAGCTCGGCGCCGTTGAGCGAGACACGCGCGCGTCGCACCGGACCACCGGTGTTGCTGGTGACGATGCCGGAGATTGTGCCGGTGCCAGTCGGCTGCGACTGATTGTCGCGAGCCCCCTGCCCTGGTCCCGCGCCACGCCCCCCACCCTGCGCCGGGAGTGACATGACGCCGGCGGTGACAATCGCCACGGTAAGAGCGACGAATCGAGGAGTGTTGGT